>JBAZWE010000051.1:0-13790 GCA_041660545.1 Thermoleophilia bacterium | reverse complement strand
CAGCCCGCCGCATTCACAGTAGCTTCCAGTACCGGCTCCTGCGACTGACCGGGTATGAACCAAGACTTCACGGTATCTTCGGCGGGCTTGTTGATAATAGTGAAATCGGTGTTACCAGCGCCGCCGGAATTTAAGTCCGGCATCCAGTCCCACCAGAAGACGCCGGCCAGCCAGGGCTTGTTGCCAAGCACCCGGAAAGCCGCCTCGTATGCCCTGGCCTGGTTGGGGCCATCATAGACACCTGCCGACCAGTCCCATGGTTCGCGCCCCACGTACTTAACGCTGCGGTAACCCAGCTCCGTGAAAATGACCGGCTTGTTCCAGTAAGCCTGCCACTGCTCGATGGACGCGAGCCAATTTGCGTCGCCGTAATACCCATGATAATCGGTCCAGCCCGTCATCAACTCTTCGAGGGTCGGCTCGGCGTTGTCGCTGAGCGAAAAATATACATCGAGTCCCAAATAGTCCAGCAAACCGGCGAAACTCAGGTAGTCGCACTCGGTCGTGCTGGCGGCGTAGGTGATGGGTCCGTAATATGCCGAACGCACGCCGCCGATCAAATCCTCCCAGTAACCGTAATAATTAGAGCCACTCATGGTCACCAGCTCGGTGCCGACCGCGAGCAGTTCCACGTGATGCGCTTGGGCCAGGGAGGCGTAACTGACCATCATATTCTTGTAGCTGGCAAACCACCGCGCCGGGTTGGCCGGCCGGATATCCCAGCGCGTCGTCCCGTCCGAGATATCGATATGCGGCTTGAGCATGACCTTGAGTCCGCGGGCATGTGCGTCATCGATAGCCTTGATGACAGCGGCGTCGGAAGCGGTGCGCCCCGCTCCCCCATTTTCCGGCTCAATCGAGTTAGAACTCACAGTAGCCATGAACTGCGTGGGGTCTATAGCCACCCAGTTTGCCCCGGTAGCCGCAACGCGGGTCAGGGAATCGCTGGAAGACTGGCTCAGATATTCGTCATGCCACCAGGAAGGATAGTTAAAACCACGGACGGTCCAGGAGAGTGAGTTATCGGTTACTGTGGCGTTGTTCGCTGATGCACCACTAACCGCTGCCTGTGTAGTTGCAATGGTCGTTATGATGGCCACAAGCAGGATCAAGGCTGCCGCCGACTTTTTCATGTGCACCAATCTCATGCTCGCGCCGTAGACGATGGGGCGTCTTGACAGTTCAAGCCGGAGCGCGGAAGAAATGCAAGCTTCAACGCCACGGCCATCACTGTATGTATTATTATCATGCTCATTGTCGAAGAAAGCATCCGGTCTCCATTTATTACACCCAGTTTGCCAGAAAGCCGCCCGCCGGCCGTGCGCTTATAGCTTATATCGACAGGTGGCGACATTATTTCCGCTACTATGTCAATTTAATTCCATGATGACAACTTCATTCCTGTAATCTTCTGCAAATGATATTCGTCAATAGTGAGGTTGAGGAGGCATCAGAAAGAAGAAAATGTTTATACAGGATCCTGGTACGGCAGTGGCAACCATACCTCGACCCTGTTCCTGCCATTGTGCTTTGCCCTGTATAGCGAGGCATCGGCCCGGGCCACAAGCATATCCACATCGGTGATATGGTCATCGTAAGTCGCTATGCCCTGGCTAATCGTGATATGCGTAGGCTGGTGTATCCCGAACAGGAGGAATTCCTTTGATTCAACGCGCTTTCTGATGCGTTCGGCAACTGTGACAGCCAGCTCTGATGATGTGTCCGGTAAAATAGCAATGAATTCTTCGCCGCCATATCGCACAGCAACGTCGATCTCCCTGATTTCTCTGGATATCAAGTTAGCCAGGTCGACCAGGAGCCTGTCTCCCGCGACGTGCCCGTATGCATCATTGTATTTCTTGAAATGGTCAAGATCGAGCATGATGACCGAAACCGGCCTTCCTGTTCGCTGTGTACCTGCGAATGCCTTTTTCAGCTCTTTCTTCATCAGGCTGCGATTGGCCAGGCCTGTAAGGGGATCATGCAGCGAACTCTTTTTGGTTTCCTCATAAAGCTTGGCATTTTCGATGGAAATGGCCAGCTGCCTGCCAATGTTCTGAAGCAGATCACGCCCGGATATATCTATTTCCGCGCCGGCCGGCAGATACAGATAGAGCACGCCGACGACCTGATCGGCTGTTTTGAGGGGAACGATGGCATGCCCATGGTCCTGCATTCCCGGATACTTGATCGTATGCCGCTCATCGCCACTGGAGTGGTTGGAGATGATTATCTCTCCCGTTCTGGCGGCTCGTCCGCACAGACAGTCGTCGAATGTCATATTCTTGTGAAGTTCCAGGAATTTATCATCATGTCCCATGTAGGTGGCCAGATTCAGTTTTTCTTCCTCGGCTATAAAGATACCGCCCTTGTGTTGAATCTGGAAAAGGCCTGAATCGGTAATGGTATCGAGCGCGAACTGAAGCACCTCGGTCAGGTCGATCGTTTGACTGAATTCCGCGGTGATCCGGTTCAGCGTCAGCAATTCCCTGTTGATGGATTTCAGCTCTTCACTTTGGGCCAGAATCTTGGCCTCCGACTGCTTGCTTTCAGTGATATCCGCTACAGTCCCAAACATCTTTTGCGGCTTCCCTGCACTGTCTCTGACAGTTTTCCCTGTCGCGGTGATCCAGTGGATTGATTTATCCGGCCAGAGTATCCTGCATTCAAAAAATAACCTGTCCTGTTTCATTGCCACGTCAAAAGCAGTCTGAACAGAAGGCCTGTCTTCCGTAATAATATGCTCAAAGAATTTCTTTGCACCCCAGTCAGCCATCATTTCCTCATAGCCGAAAATCTGATCATGTCTTAAGTTTCTAACAGAGGTATCTTTTATTAAATCAAGTTCCCAGATCCCTACTTGACTTGCATCTACAGCCAAGTCCAGCCTCAATTTATTTAATTTCAGCTCTTCCGCCGTGTGCTTGCTCTCGGTGATGTCACGCGCCGTCGCGTAAGTGAGCCCATCATTTTTATTATAGATGGCCCTCCAGGATAGCCATCGAATAGAGCCGTCCTTGCATACATAGCGGTTTTCGAAGTTGAGGGTGTCACCTATCTCCTGTTGCCTTACCATCTCATCAATTGTTTTCTGTTTGTCATCGGGATGGACGAATTCGATGAAAGGCTTGTTGAGCAGCTCGGCCTCGGAATATCCGAGCGTCTCGGAACATGCGGGGTTTGTCTTCAAAAAGGCTCCGTCCGGGTCAGCGGTGACCATAAGGTCCGTAGCACCCAGAAAGAACTTTAAGTACTGTTCGAGTTCCGCGGTTTGGGCAAGAATCGTTTTCTCAGCCTGCTTTCGCTGGGTCATGTCCCTGGCCACGATTACTTTTCCCACCACTCGGCCGAAATTATCGCGCAGGGTAGAGCTGGACATGGAAACAGGAATGTAATTCTTTTTTCTTGATATCAGCTTGGTTTCCAGATCAGTAACATCTTCAATAGCGCAGGTGCTTCCTTGTGCTTCCCCATTCGAGTTCGACTTTCGTTCTTCACCAAATATCTTTCCCAAAGGGAAGCCGACGAGCTCATTTTCCTGATATCCGAGCAGATCGATGGCGGCTTTGTTGGTTGTCAGCACCGTGCCTTTAGGACCGACGATGAACAGGCTATCCGAAATTGCAGCCAGGATATTGTCAGCTGCCTGGGCCGGGGTTACACCGAACAGCTCATACTTCCAGATAGCGAAACCGATAAATCCGCCGGCTCCAACGGCAAACGCGGTAGCGGTCATTTCCGGAACCCTTATACCCAGAACTGGCAGGATCGCGTCTGCCATCGAACCCAACACAATGGGGATGACAATACCGACGAGGACCAGCCCGGTTTGCTTTCTCCTTGTCGGGTCCCTCTGTTTTAAGTGAAAACGCAGGGCGATAATTGCGGCGAATAAAGCCATGGCGACAATGATTGCAATCGAGACACGGAATAAAAGTGAATCCGGGAAATCGTACGTCCAACCACAATATCTCTGAAACGGCTCCCTGGTCATTCTGCGGGAAATCAGCTCGAGTACAGAAATCGTCGCTGTTAAGCCATACAGAACCAGATACGTGAGCCTGTTTTCCGTGAGCCAGCGTTGCTGCGTAAAAACCAGCACAAAGTGGACCAGAAGCGCAATCGAAAGAGGCCAGAGAAAATTAAGTCGGAACCAGAATTCCGCCTGCTCGAGCGTGGCCGAATGACGCAGCTCGAACTCCATGAAACCCCAGTAGGCCACGGATATACACAGCAGCATGAAGACCCGGTTCAGCCGACTGTGACTGTTCTTCAGTAATACCATCGTTCCGAACAGCAGACAGACAGCTGCCGCTAAAAACGATATCGTGCTAAATAGCATGACCAGCATTAATAATTTCCCCTAATGGGCTCAACAGAAGCAGTTCCGGCAGAGGTTGAGCAATGTAAGTTTTCCCCGATTACCAGTTAAACTAACGACCGAATTACTCGTTGAAAGAAAAAAGACGCAACCGTGCGCCTTTTTTATACAAAATACAAAGGGTAGCAGTAACCCGGTTAAAACTTCCGTGGTGTTGGCAGACTCGATTCCCGCACCGACCCACTGTTGCTATGTTCCTCCAAGGATGAATATCCCTATGAGTACCAGAGAACTGATTCCCATAAACAGGGTGGCGATGGTCCCGAATATCTTTACCCAGAGCGGGTTCGTGTGTGTTCCCATTATTTTCGGATCATTCCCGATCATAAAGATGAAGACGAGCAGGACAGAGGCCACTAGACCGTTGACGACCGCGGTGTAGTAGAGGGCTGTTATCGGATTGACACCGATGAAATTCATCAGCATTCCCACGAAGGTGGAGACGATGATGAAAAGAAAAGCCAGGTTGGCGATGGACATCCCCTGGATCACGTCGCTGCGCATAATCCGGACTTCTTCCCGGATGATTGCCGCATGCCGGTCGCTTAAGACTTTTCTGTCCCGCTCTTCCTCGATTTCCTGGGAACTCTGCCAGAAGAACAGATATGGCGAGATCGTAGTGCCGATGATGGCGACATTGGCCGTGAGAAGCGCGAGGTTGAAATCGATTCTGGGAACTGCGATCGCCCGGGCCACCTCGAGCCAGTCCGGCCTGACGATCAATGCGGTAAGAAGATAGGTCAGCAGCGAGAGGACAAGCCACCTGAGTACATATGCATAGCGGTGATATGAGACAAATACCTCGAGGATGATCATCGTGGATGTAAAAATAATGGCCGCAAGGGAGAAATTGATACCGGTTATCATGTTGGC
Organism: Thermoleophilia bacterium; assembly: GCA_041660545.1. Lineage (GTDB taxonomy): Bacteria > Actinomycetota > Thermoleophilia > BMS3ABIN01 > BMS3ABIN01 > JBAZWE01. The sequence continues at coordinate 8,536 of JBAZWE010000051.1, read as the reverse complement.
GGCATCGGCCATGGCGCCGATATCGACGCCGATGTTCACCGTGTTGGCCACCAGGAGCAACGTCACCAGGATAAAGACTGCGGTCGTTTGACCACGGACTCCAGATGGTTTTTAAGCAGCAGATGCCGGGCGTATCGCCAGGGGGGCCCGAACTCTTTTTCCAACTCCTTGAGCGTAAAAAGTCTCACCCCGGTCAGCTCTAGGAATAGTGACTATTCCCTGCGTCTACACGGTGATCTATTCTCCGGACTTTTTATTTTTTATATAATGAAAACGGAAATGGACGAGCAGTCAAAAAAGCAACTCCTGAAGGAAACTTTTGACTCCGTGGCCGAAGGCTACGACAGCGAGGCGTTGCGCTTTTTCCCAAACAGTGCCCGGCTGCTGGCACAACATCTCGGGCTGCGTGGCGATGAACATGTGCTCGATGTGGCCACCGGCACAGGGCACACGGCGCTCGCCATCGCCAGGCTGTTGCCGCAGGGACGCGTCACCGGCGTGGATTTTGCCGACGGCATGCTCAAACAGGCGCGGCGCAAGGCGGCAGCCGCAAATGTCGCCAATGTCGAGTTCCTTAAAAAGGATATGCACTCCCTGGAATTCTCCGGCCGTCAGTTCGACGCCGCGGTCTGCTCCTTCGGGGTATTCTTCGCCGACGACATGGATGCACAGCTTTCAAGAATCGCGGCCGCCGTCAAAACGGGTGGTTCGATAGCAATCTCCGGGTTCCAGGAACATCTTTTCTCACCCCTGTCCGATCTGTTTTTTCAACGGCTCTCGGTCTACGGAGTACAAACGCCGGCGCAGGACTGGAAGCGGATCGCCAACAGAGAAGGTTGCATCGTCTATTTTGAAAATGCCGGTCTCGGCCACATCCGGGTCGAACAGAAGAACATGGGCTACTTTCTTGATGACGGCGATCAATGGTGGGATGTTATCTGGAACGCCGGCCTCCGGCGTCTGGTCAGCGGCATGAAACCCGAACTGAGGGATAAATTCAGACGCGAGCACCTGCAGGAGGTAGACGAACTCCGAACCAGCGAGGGAATCTGGCTTAATGTTGGCGTGCTTTTTACATTCGGAACGAAACAGTGACGATTCCAACGAGTGCGGCATGACAGGAGAGAAAAAATGAATCAGTTCTTTCAGGACCACATCTGGATAATCCTGCTTTTTGCTGTCTGGGCTGTCCCCTGGAAGGGTTACGCACTCTGGAAAGCGGCAAGAAGAGAGGACAAAGCCTGGTTCATCCTGTTGCTGATCGTAAACACCCTGGCGATCCTGGAAATCTTCTACATCTTCGTCTTCAGCAAGCGCCCGACCGGCCGGTCGCAGTAAACCAATCAGGGCGCTTGGGAGGATCTCCTGTTTACGCAGCCAGTCCCATGCGGCGACTTGTACGCATTTCTTTTTTCCCTGAACCGTAAGTTTTTTATAGCTGACGCGTCTTTTAGTTAAACAGCTACTTAAAAGGAGAGGACCATGTCATCAAAAAACAGGAAGATTTTGATCGGTGTTATTTCTGGACTGGCTGTTGTCGGTGTGGTCTTGCTTGCCTTCGTGCTGGGACGCGGATGTTCAAGCGAGAATCCTACCGTAACGGTCACGACTACTTCCAGTCCCACGGTATCAACAACCAAAACAGCGGCAACCACCACGACTTCCACCGCGACCACGGGCGCGGCGCAAGCTCCGGCACCTGCCCCCCAGCCAAATCCACACGGCCCGTATTATACGATGAGCGCCGCCATAGCCTATGTCGAGGCACAGGGGGGAGGAATGGCGACGATCGACCCGGGTACCCTCTGGCAACCCGGTTCGACGCTGCACGTTATTCATGCAACGCCGGTTGGAGGAGCCAGCTACGGTGGTGACTTTTACTACTTCTTCGTGGATGGCTATCTGGTGGGGGAGCATTCATTCACCAGCGCGCAGTCAGCCCAACTGGTGGACAACGTCACTTTCGCCGTCACTTTCGATGTATACCTGCCTGCCGACCCGCACTGCTGTCCGACCGGTGGCTTGTCCACGGTCCAGTTTATCTGGAACGGCAGCGATCTGGTGACCTCGGGCTCGATGCAGGGCGCCACGATGTAGCAACCCTGATACTGCACAAGGCGCACCCAGCCAACCTGTACGTTGATGCCCATCACCATGTTGGGCCTGTCCGCCGCCTTGCCCTCTGCTTCCCGCCGCTTGCGCCATCTTTTCAGCAACGCCATCCCACCCAGCATGGCCGCCTCGCTGGAGCCTATCGTGGATGTGCCCACGGCATCCTCGTCGTCTGACGAGTTCCAAAGCCGCGCCACCATATTGACGCAACGCGCTTCCAGCTCCGCCGTCTGCGTGTATTCATCCTTGTCAGCCAGGTTCTTGGCGCAGGTCTCCGACATCAGCCGGTCGGCCTCGGGCTCCATCCAGGTGCTGATGAACGTGGCCAGGTTCAACCGTGCGTTGCCATCCAGCATCAGCTCGTCATGGATTAGAAAATAGGCGGTCTCCGGCATCATCTCACCCTGTGGCATCTGATATTTTTGAACCCGCAATTCCATGGCCCCGCGGGCAAACGATGGAGTCAGCATCTCACTGAGCTCACCAAGGTCCTTGATATTTTTCTTTTTGTGCATTTAGTTCTCCCTTTTGCGGCCACCGCATATGAAGTCTGTAAGTCTTGTCCTTATTACCCGATTCGGGCATAAGAAAAGCCCCCTTTGATCGGGGGCTTTCTCAAAACACAGGTTTGCGGATGCCTCGTGCATCATTATTTATGGTCAAAGCTTTACCCCTATTCGAATGCCTCGGCGGAGTTGTTTACCTGCAGGATGCCCTTATGTATCGCATAACGCACCAGCTCCGCCCGTTTGTGCAGGTTGAGCTTCTCCATGATGTTGGCCTTATGTGTTTCTACTGTCTTGACGCTGATGAACAACGGCTCGGCTATCTCGCGGCAGGTGTAACCCTCGGCCACCAGTTTCAGAATTTCGCGCTCGCGATCGGTCAGTGATCCGGAGTTCGACGCCGGCTCCCTGCCCTGACGCAGCTTCTCCATCGAATTATCAACCATCATCTTCGTGATCGGTGGATAAAGGAAATAATCGCCACGCGCAACCACCTGGATGGCATTTATCAGATCGCTATCGGCGGCCTCTTTTAACAGATAACCGGTAGCCCCTGCCTGGAATGCCTGGAACAGGTACTCTTCATTATTATGCACGGTCAAAACCAGGACTTTTACATCATCGTCCCACTGCCTGATCTGCCTTGTCGCCTCGATGCCGTTCATGACCGGCATGCCGATATCCATGAGCACCATGTCCGGTCGCAACTCCTGAGACTTCTGTACGGCGTCGAATCCATTTTCCACTTCCCCGACAACCTCGATTTCATCCGATTCCCCAAGCAGCCGGATGAGCCCTGATCGTAGTAATGCATGGTCGTCGGCTATGAGTATCCTTATCTTTCTCACCGGATTTCCTCCTTGGAATCAATGGAGACTTCCAGCTCGATGGTTTTTCCCTCATCGAATCGGTAATCCAACTTTTTCCGACTACCAACCAGCCAACTTGTCAATGAGGGGCTGGGGCTTGCCAGGTCAGAACCGCCTCCCCGCGGATTCCATCCTGTCCCTGGCTCGCCCCCGCACCTGTCATCAGCCTTGTTTATCGATATGCCGATCATGTTTTCCTTTAGTCCATGCATGACTATCAGCTTTCAGACGAGCTGCCCCTTACGCACTTGCCACCTTTCCAGATGACATAGGATGTAATGCCTGTTGCCGCTGTCAGTAAAGCGAAAACCAGTGTGTCTGCTATGGGCGAGAAGATGAAACCTACTATCGTGAGCATCAGCAGGACAACCAGCACTATTCCGGAGAAGACCGAGGCAATGCCGAACGTGGTCTTCTCGACTGCCGAGAGACGAGCCGCGGCTTTGGCCTCGTCTATTTTGACCTGGGCCTCATCTTTGGTTTTAGCTCCCCTTGCCGTCTGCCTTGTTCTTTCCCCGAACGTAATCTTTTCCGTGGATGTCAATTCACTTTCCATTTTCAACCTCCCTTTTCTCGTTTGACCTTTTACTGGCTTTTTGCCAGCCTATTGCTCTCTCTCCAGCCCTTTCACGCCGACATGGCATCTGGCGCACTGGGTATCGGAAGAAAATGCGACGTTGTTTTTGGATGAGTGGCACATGCCGCAGTACTTTCCGTCAGCCAGCCCTTTCATGTTGAAGTCAGGCTTGCTCTCAACATTCTTCGCCTTCATCTGAAAGGTGCTGTCATGGCAGGTGTTGCATTTATAACCTGCATCCACCGTATGCGTCTCGTGGCTGAAAACGACGGATTTCACGGACTCGGTGTAATAGATATCCCTGGGGACGCTGCTTTGAGCGCCACCTGTCTTGATGCTGATATCTTCAGTGGGACCCTGGTACACGCTTTGAGCGCCATCCGCGACGCTGATGTCTTCCGCAAAGCCCGGGCTCCGGTACACGACAAACCCAACGGCCATGGAGACCAGCAGTACCGGCAGAATTATGAGTCTGTTTTTCATAATCTCACCCTAGCCTTTCGTGTAGAAGACATTAGGCTTGACGCCTGTTTCTGGCCTTTGAACCCAGACTGACTTTTCTACGTCGTGGACCCGCTTGTATACTTCGCTCTGAGGATCCGAGAGATCGCCGAAGATGCGGACCTTTGCCGGACAAGCCGAGGCGCAAGCGGTTGAAGTCTCACCCTGGCTCAAGCGCGTATCGAAGCAGAAGTTACATTTGTCCACTGATTTGGTTTCTTCGTTGTAGTAGCGACCGTTGAATGGACAGGCCGACATGCAGGTCTTGCAGCCGATGCATTTGTCCTTATCCACCATCACGATGCCGTTCTCTTTGTTCTTGTACGTCGCCTTCGTGGGGCAGGCCCTCACGCAGGCGGGGTTGTTGCAATGGTTGCAGAGCACCGGTATGAACTCCCTTGTCCGGTCGGTGCTTTCCGGATGTTCCTGCTCCAGGATCCTGGTGCGGTAGCCGTACTCGGGCACATGGTTTGTCTTGGCGCAAGCCTGTACGCAGCGTTCACAGTCGATGCAGTTGTCCTGCCTGATGATCATGCTGTAATGCGGCTTGTAGGGATACTGATCAGCAAACTCCTGCCGTGACGCGAAGACCTTGTCCACTACGGAGACTGCCGAAAGAAGCGTCCCGCCGGCAAAGACACCGGTGATCGCGAGCCCCAGTTTTAAGAATGTCCTCCGCTCCATCTCGGTTGCGCCATTATTCTCATCCTGCTCCTGCTTTTCGGGTGCCTTTGGTGTTTTGGAGGATAGATCCATCAGTGCTCGCCTCCTTCATGCGCTTCAGCTACATGTCCGCCGAATGCCTTCTCTCCGATAAGGAAGACCAGGCCGACCATGGCTATGCCGCCCAGGACTATAAGTATCTCGTGCACGCTGGGCGTGTAACTGAGAAGGCCCGGATATTCATTCACGCTAAGCTCATGCTGCAAAGGCACAACCTGGCCCACGACCACCAGGTCGTACCTCATGAAGAAGATGCCGAACATCATCATCGCCGAGGCCAGCGCCATCAGCGAGAGGTTCTTGCCTTTGGACTGGAGATAAAGAATGAGTGGCAAGACCATGCCCACGCCGACCTCGAGCACCCAGAAATTGAATGCGTACGGGCCGGTCAGAAGCGACTCGAGAGCCATGATCTTGGACTCGCCACCGGCAAAGCCTATGATGAACTTCCATGTCGTAAAGAAGAGGATGACCGCGATAAGAAGGATGCCGACCTTGGTCGTTACCTCGAGCGCCCGCGCCGTCGCCGGTTCGATCTTCTTTCCGTTGACCTTGTACGCGAGCCAGGTGAAGAGCACGATCGCCGCGGTCCCGGACATCATGGCCGAGGTGATGAAATAGATAGGCATGAAGGGCCCATACCAGAATTCGCGTCCGTCAAGCATGCCGAAAACCGCTCCCAGGTTGCTATGCGCCGCGACTCCGGCAATCACTCCGAGAAATCCGATGATGGTCGCAATGCGGTACTTGCCTTTTACCAGTAAGAGAAATTCGACCGCCATGAATACCATGTAGGCTCCGTACAGCGTTCCCATCCACCAGATGTTCGATGTGAGGTTTGGAGAGATGACGTTATAGATTGCCATGCGGAAGGGGTTCTCGATCTCGAAAAAGATAACGAAGAAGCCTGCTACGATCGTCGCCACAGCGAGGAACACCGAGCGCTTGGCGATCGGCATCAAAGCCTCGACGCCGAACACATGACCGATCGATGAGACAAGACACAGCCCGGTCGACGTAACCACAAAGAACACATAAGTTGAAATCAGAATGCCCCACGGGATTTCCCTGGATGCGCCGTATGCTTCCAGAGAACCGACCATCTTGGCATGGACCCCGGCGGCGACGCCGGCGATGACAAGAACGGACAGGATGAAAACAGTCAATCCATATGCCCTGTTCCTGATCGCCTGAAGCGCCCCCCACCTTGCGGTCAGAAACGGTGCTTCTGCTGTTTCCGTGGAAACACTTTCAGTCATGATGCCTCCCTCCGTTAGTAGAACCATCTGCCTCTGCAGCCGATCGATTGCGCTGACCGCTGACTGTTGTGATAGTTCTACCCGAGGCGCCCGACGGATAATATCGGGAGAAACTACCATAGAGCTGGGGTTAAGTCTCTAGGCTCGATGGGGGTTTTCCTTACCATGCTCAGGAAATACCCTAGAGGGTACTCGGGTTTATTACCTACTTAGTTACTAAAAATATAATTACCCCTTTCATAACCGGCGCTCGTCAAAGCTCTGGTGGCTTCTTTCTCGCTTAAAGTATTTGCCTGCATATGGCCATATTTTTGCCGTGATTGCGACGCGCGCATATACACCCATGCCACTCTCATTGAGGTAATAAATAAAGTTTATTCAGTCAACTAAGCTATTACCTTTGTTTTGGTATAGTTCTCATCAGGCACGATTGATGTAATAAATATAGCTAATACGGTCAACTAAACTACAAGCTTTGTACGTATCAACTATCTATACCTAATTAATGTATTTCTATCAAGTATATATCCGGGCCGGCATTCCCCATAAAATGGCATAGGATTGACAAACATTACCAGTTGAAGAAGAATAAATCGTCTGTGATACGAATAGTTTGATACTAGAGATAAGGAGCAGCCTTGAACTTCTGTACACATTGTGGCGCGCAGTTCGATAGTGGCTCTGTTTTTTGTCCATCATGCGGTTCAAATCTATCACCGGTTTCTGTTACTCAACCGGCAATAAAGACTCCAAGGAAGATCGGCTCGACGCATATAATGGCGGTCGCCGGTCTGGCCGTGGTTTTGCTTGTGGGGACATTCTTTATGTTCAACCGGTCCGGACCGCCTCCTGATACCGTGGTCAACGACTTTCTGGAAGCGGTTGAAAAGCAGGATCAGGTCGGGGCGCTTGAATTCGTGGCTCCATATGAAAGGGATGTATTAATCGATTACGCCCCCAGAATAATGGATATCCTGCAAAGAGACAGGAGTACGAAAGGCCGGATAAAGTCCACTGATAATGCTCTGGAAAATATGGAGTTTAATTTCGATCGTATGAAATATGACACCAGAATCGATGGCGACAAGGCCGAGGTTGAAATTCAGGATGGGCATGCGTCCGTAAAGAGCATCTACGGGAATACGAAGCAATATGCATTACCTGAAGAAATCGAGAAAGATGGCGGGCCGACGGCCAAAGTCTATCTCGTCAACGTTGATGGCAAATGGTACATAAGCATTACGCGCACTTTGAGCGAGGGATATCTCGAAGTGATCGAACGCCACGTCGATAACTACGGTTACTACTAGGCATCTTGGCTACCTGGGCTGAAGCAGGGTTCTGGGGGCTGATCGCCGGATCGGCTCTGCTGTTCGGCGCGCTTGCCGGCTGGTTTGTTGACCTCCCCAAGCGCGCGATTGCCGGAATCATGGCTTTCGGCGCCGGTGTGCTCGTCTCGGCCTTATCCATCGACCTGATGAGCGACGCCTTCGAACTCGGTGGTTTCGATTCTTCAGCCATAGGCTTTCTCGGCGGCGCGCTGCTGTTCACCGCGGCCACCTGGTGGCCTGACCACCGTGGCGCCAGAGGGCGCAAGCACCATGGCAAGAATAAGATCCGGCAGCCGAGTGAGGATGAGTTCAGCGGCAGCGGCAGCGCCATCGCCATCGGCGCACTCATCGATGGCATCCCCGAATCCATCGCCATAGGTGTCAGCATGATAGCCGGAGGAACTGTCAGTATGGTCACCGTCGTGGCTATATTTATCTCGAATTTTCCCGAGGGGCTATCCAGCTCCGCCGGCATGAAGACATCGCACCGTTCAGCCTTTTATGTTTTTTCGCTTTGGACCGGCATCGCCGTCATCTCCAGCATTGCCGCCCTTTCCGGTTACGCGGTCTTCAGCCATTTTTCCCCCGATGTCAACGCAGTCTCACTGGCGGTCGCCGCCGGCGCCATCCTGGCGATGACCGCCGATACAATGATCCC
>JBAZWE010000050.1:0-14256 GCA_041660545.1 Thermoleophilia bacterium | reverse complement strand
GCCGCGCCGGTGATCATGTTCTTGATGTAATCAGCGTGACCAGGACAGTCGACATGCGCGTAATGACGATTCTCGGTCTCGTACTCGACGTGAGAGGTGGCGATGGTAATGCCGCGCTCGCGCTCCTCGGGAGCGTTGTCGATGGAGTCGAAGCTTCTTACTTCGACGTTCTCCCCATGACCGGCCAGACAGGTGGTGATTGCCGCGGTCAGGGTCGTCTTGCCATGGTCGATGTGACCGATGGTACCTACGTTAAGGTGCGGTTTTGTTCTTTCAAATTTCTGCTTTGACATCTTTGTTCCTCTCCTCTCCAATACGCTGAGCGAAATACCTGCAAACGTTGGTTAAAGCTCCTAAACAAACAGTTCAGTTACCTCTGAACTTCCTTCATAGAGCGAGTTACTATATATGAAACCACCCCGGCGGGCAAGGTCTTGCCTTACTTGCCGTTTACCTGCTCCACAATCGTGCTGGCGATCGAGCTCGGGACCTCTTCGTAACGGTCGAATTGCATGGTGTAATCAGCTCGACCCTGGCTTATTGAGCGCAGATCGGTGGCATACCCAAACATCTCTGCCAAAGGAATGCGGGCACGGATTATCTGTACCTTGCCGCGGGGCTCCATACTCTCGATCTTGCCCCGGCGTGAGTTCAGATCGCCGATGACATCGCCCATGTATTCCTCAGGCACCACGACCTCGACCTCCTCTATCGGCTCCAGCAGAACCGGCTTGGCTTTCGCGACCGCGGCCTTGAACGCCATGGAACCTGCAATCCGGAAGGCCATCTCGGACGAATCCACGTCGTGATAGGAACCGTCGACAAGCGTAACCTTGATGCCCACCATCGGATATCCGGCCAAAACGCCGTTTTCCATGGCTTCCTTGATACCCTCGTTCACAGAGGGGATATATTCTTTGGGAATGACGCCGCCGCTGATCTTATCCTCAAACTCGTAGCCCTCTCCCGGGCCGGAAGGTTCGAGGTTGATGACCACATGGCCGTACTGGCCGCGGCCACCACTCTGGCGAACGAACTTGCCGATGACTTTATCGACCGGCTTGCGAACGGTCTCGCGATAAGCCACTTGCGGCTTGCCGACGTTGGCGTCTACCTTGAATTCGCGCAGTAGACGGTCGACGATGATCTCTAAGTGAAGCTCGCCCATGCCGGAGATGACGGTCTGACCGGTCTCCTCATCGGTGCGTACCTGGAAGGTCGGGTCTTCCTCTGCCAGTTTGTGCAGCGAGGCGCCCAGTTTTTCCTGGTCGGCCTTGGTCTTGGGTTCGATGGCCACGGCAATAACCGGCGCCGGGAAGTCCATCGACTCCAGAATGATCGGGTCGCTCTGGTCGCAGAGCGTATCGCCCGTGGTGGTGAACTTAAGGCCCACCGCCGCGGCCAGCTCGCCGGCGTATATTGCGTCACGTTCCTGGCGGCTGTTGGCGTGCATCTGAAGGATGCGGCCTATCCGCTCTTTTTTGTCCTTGCTGGCGTTATATACATGGCTGCCAGACTTGAGCACTCCGGAATAAACCCTGAAATATGTGAGCTTACCGACAAACGGGTCGGTCATGACCTTAAAGGCAAGCGCGGCGAAAGGCTCTGAGTCGTCCGCGTGCCTGATCTCCTCGCCCTTACTGGTGCTGATACCCTTGATCGGCGGTACATCCAGGGGGGAGGGAAGATAATCGATAACCGCATCAAGCAGCGGCTGTACTCCCTTGTTCTTGAATGCCGTACCGCAAAGGACCGGCGTTATTGCGATATCGATTGTTGCCTGGCGCAGCACCCTCTTGATATCTTCCGCATCGACTTCGTTGCCCTCGACATAAGCCTCCATGAGCTTCTCGTCGTGGTCCGCCAGCTGCTCCAGCATATGGTTGCGCCAATCTTGCGCGAAATCTTTCATGTCTTCCGGTACTTCTGTGACTTCCCAGGTTTCGCCCTTCTCGCTCGTCCAGAGCATAGCCTTCATCTCGACCAGGTCGATTACGCCCTGGAAGGCATCCTCGCGGCCGATGGGAAGCTGGATGGCTACCGGATGCGCACCCAGGCGTTTGACCATCATGTCCAGCACCTGGAAGAAGTCGGCGCCCATGCGGTCCATTTTATTGACGTAGGCCACGCGGGGTACGCCATACTTGTCAGCCTGGCGCCATACGGTCTCCGACTGGGGCTCTACGCCGCCTACAGAACAGAAAAGGGCGATGGCGCCATCGAGGACGCGCAGAGAGCGTTCCACCTCGACGGTAAAGTCCACGTGCCCGGGCGTGTCTATAAGGTTTATCGTATAATCTTTCCACTGGGTGGTCGTGGCGGCGGAGGTTATGGTGATGCCCCGCTCCTGTTCCTGCTCCATCCAGTCCATAACAGCGGCTCCATCATGAACTTCACCGATCTTGTGCGTTATTCCCGTGTAATACAGGATGCGCTCGGTGGTCGTCGTCTTGCCGGCGTCGATATGCGCCATGATGCCGATGTTTCTGGTTTTCTTAAGCGAAAACTTTCTGGTCATATCCTGCTTCTTTTTGTCGTTGCCAATTGTTGTTACCTGTGCCATTAAACTCTCACTAACCTTCTGATTCGCGCCGTCTTCAGCGTCTATTTACAATGACATTCAAGGGTGTTGCTCCCAGTCCGTTGCCTTACCAGCGATAGTGGGCGAAGGCCTTGTTGGCCTGGGCCATGCGGTATAGGTCATCCTTCTTCTTCCAGGCTCCACCCTGATTGGCGGTTGCCTCGAGGCATTCGTTTGCCAGCCTCTCCGCCATGGTCTTCTCGCGGCGGTCGCGTGCATATCCTACCAGCCAGCGTACTGCGAGCGTCCGGGCCCGGCGCGAGGGGACCTCGACCGGAACCTGGTAGGTGGCGCCGCCGACACGGCGGGACCTTACTTCCAGATGCGGCGTCACCTGATCGACGGCGGACTTCAGCACGACGACCGGATCTTCGCCCTTCTTCTCGCCCATGATCTCGAGGGCGCGATAACAAATCTTCTCAGCTGTGGACTTTTTGCCACCCTGCATCACCTTGTTCACGAACTGGGCTACCAGCTCGCTGCTATATATTGGGTCCGGGGTCGTCGCCCGTTTCTGTGCGGCTGCTCTTCTTGGCATATCTTAAGGCGCCTTTACTCCGTATTTGGAACGTGCCTGACGGCGGTCGGAAACTCCGGCCGTATCGAGGGCCGCCCTGACTACCTTGTAGCGTACACCCGGCAGATCCTTGACGCGGCCACCCTTTACGAGGACCACTGAGTGCTCCTGCAGGTTGTGCCCGATACCGGGAATATAAGCGGTTACTTCAATCTGGGTAGTGAGGCGCACACGGCAGACTTTCCTCAGGGCCGAGTTCGGCTTCTTGGGAGTGGTCGTATAGACGCGCGTACAGACGCCACGTCGTTGCGGAGCGCCTTTGAGCGCCGGTGTGGAGCTCTTCTCCACGCCCGACTTGCGACCTTTTCTAACCAGTTGATTTACTGTTGGCATAAATTCCTTTAAGCGCACAAATGAGCAGCAGACTCTATTAACTCCGGCGACAAAAGTCCGAAGGAGTCTGCAGCTCGGTTATCATACCCAGTTCTTAACAGACTTAAGCGCCCTTTTGGAGCGCAAGTCGGGAGTATAGCAAGCGGGGATATGGGAGTCAAATGAAAACATGAGACTTTCTCATCCGGCGGCGGCTTTCCACGATTTTTTCATGCCACTGGTGGACATCAAGGACAAAGCCGGGATCGCACATGCGGCGATCGGCCGCAGCCGGGAATCCGCCTGCTACGCCGGCAACTCAGTGCCGCAGCTGGTGCAATACTTGAGTCCGCGTTCTTCGGTATTGCCGCACCCGGGACAGGATATGGTGCCGGATGAAGCGGGCGCAGTGGCCGGTGCCCCTTTTGATGCTTCACCGCCTTGCTGCTGCCGAATAACGGTCGTCGATGCTGTCACGGGCGGCTGGTTGCTGACTGCCGCCTGGCGAGGTTTCATGGTCGCGTTCATTATTCTGGGATTCGTTCCTCCGGCACCAGGCGCGGGCGCCGGATTCCATGTCGAGCCAGTCACGCCCGCGGACGCCTGGCCCTCCTTGGGCGCAAGCACAAGGCCGGAGATGATAACGGCTGACAAACCCAGCGCTGAAATCCAGAAGCCGATACCCAACAGGTTCATTCCCATGGAAACACCCCCGGACGTGCTTGAGGATGAGCCGAAAATTTCCTTGCCCATGCTGCCGTTTATTGAAAAACCGAGTGCGCCCTGTATTAAAAGGAAGTAGCCGATCGTCGGTATAAGCCCTATGATCGCAAATACCCTCATCTGCTGCATTCGTTTCCTCTGAGTCGAATCATCGGAGGGTGTACTTTCGGCCATCTTGAAACCCCTGTGCCCGATTATTCCCGCCATGAAGGGCACCAGGATCAACAGCAGGATGTCTACGATCATCAGAAGGACAAAAATGGCAAGGCCGGTCGGGATATCACTGCTGCTACTGCTGCTGCCATAGGAGTTCTTCGAACTGCTCTTGCCGATCTCATCAAAGATCGACATCATGCCGCCAAACATCCAGAAGGTCATCGACCAGCCGGAGATGTCGCCGCTTATCTTGGCGAGACTGCCAAGGCCACCGAAGAGGCTGGTGCTCAGCGAAAGCCATGGCATGAAGTAACCGATGCCGCTAAAGACGCCGCCGGCGATGCCGCCATAGCCTACATTGCGCCAGGATGCGTACGTACCTGTGCCCCGGACTGCGAGCTGTGGATCAACGTTTACGGGATTTACGTGAAAGCCGGGTGTTGGAGCCACACCGGGGCTGCTTTGTGAGTAAGCGGCGGACGAACCCTGCCCGGACAAAGCACCTCCACAGCTAAAACAGAATCGGTCACTTTGCTGATTTTCAGCGCCGCATGCCGTGCAATGCATTTTCATCTCCTGGTAAGAATAATACAGTTGCCGCCGGTGTTGAGAAATGGCAGGAATCGCACCCGGCAACCATCCGGCAGGTTTGTGAATAGTATGCGATTCCTGACAATTTATCAACAGGGTCGCGGCCTCTTTCAGCTTTGCCTTCCGGCTGCTCCCGCCAACCGCTCTTTGACATGATGCATCATGTGCATATAAACGAAAAAACTGGGACGCCCTGACGGGCGTCCCAGTGAATCAGCAATATATGACCGAGTGACTACCCGGCTTCCTCCATGTCGGCGCCGACCGCAAGCAGATCCTCTTCAGGCGGTTCTACCGTGGAGAAGATCTCCAGCGAACGGTAATGCCTCAGACCGGTCGAGGCCGGTATCAGCTTGCCGATGATGACGTTCTCCTTCAGACCCTGGAGTCTGTCGATCTTGCCTTCGATGGCGGCGTCTGTGAGCACCTTGGTGGTCTCCTGGAAGGAGGCCGCCGACAGGAAACTCTCGGTCGCCAGTGAAGCCTTGGTGATTCCCAGAATCGTCTGTTCCGCCTCAGGTTGCGAGCCCTTTGCCGCCTTGATACGCGCAGTCTCGCGTTTGAAATTGACCATCTCCACAAGCTGTCCGGGCAGGAAGTCCGAGTCACCCCGCGACATGATGCGCATCCGCTTCATCATCTGGCGTACGACGAGCTCGATGTGTTTGTCGTTGATATCCACACCCTGGCGGTGATACACGTTCTGGACTTCGTCCACCAGATAAAGCTGGGTGGCGGTGTTACCTCTCACGGCGACGAGGTCAACCGGATAGAGCGAACCCTCTGAAAGCTGTGTGCCCTGTTCGATCTTTTCACCGTTTTCGACGAACAGCTTCGTGTGACGCGCGAACGTATAGCTTTTCTCCTCATCATCCTTGCCGTGGATGATGACTTTCAGGCTCTTGTCGGTGTCGGCTATTTCCACTTTGCCACCGATCTCGGCGATCTTGGCCTGGCCCTTCGGTTTACGCGCCTCGAAAAGCTCGACGATTCGTGGCAGGCCGTGCGTGATGTCCTCGCCGGCGATACCGCCCCGGTGGAAGGTACGCATGGTCAGCTGTGTGCCCGGTTCACCGATCGACTGGGCGGCGATGATGCCTACTGCGTCGCCCAGCTCGGCCAACTCGCCCGAAGCGAGGTTGCGGCCATAACAGTTGGCGCAGACGCCGATCTCAGCCTCGCATTTAAGCACAGACCGGACCGGTATGATGTAGCCTTCCTTCTCGGCGTAAACCGCGTCGATATCGCGCAGTACAGCGCTGGAAAGCATCGTGTTTCTTTTAGCGATCATCTGTGGCTTGCGCTTGCCGGGAACATCCGCGGCCAGCACCCGTCCAATGAGGCTCTCGTTAAGCTTCGTGCTCTTCATCTTCTTGTCAGCTACCCGCAGCGGCAACTCCAGGTATCCCTTGGTGCCGCAGTCGTCCTCGCGTACGATGACATCCTGCGCCACGTCCACCAGGCGACGGGTAAGATAGCCGGAGTCAGCGGTTCTAAGCGCCGTGTCGGCCAGACCCTTTCTTGATCCATGCGTGGAGATGAAGAACTCGAGCACGCTCATGCCCTCCATAAGACTCGACTTGACGGGCCGTTCGATGGTCTCACCCTTCGGATTCAGCATCAGGCCCCTCATTCCCGCCAGCTGGTGCATCTGGTCGGGATTTCCACGGGCGCCGGAGTTGGCCATCATGAAGAGCGGGTTGAGCTCGTAGAGGTTCTTGTCCATGGCGTTGGCCACTTCTTCGGTGGCTTCTCCCCATAGTTTGATGACCATTTCTTTTCGCTCGCCCTCGGAGATGAAACCGCGGTTGAACTGCGAGTGGGCTTTTTCCACTTCACCCTCGTAACGGTCGAGAATGGCGCCCTTTTCGGGAGGAATGACGATGTCGTTCTTCCCGACGGTCACACCGGAGCGTGTCGCGTGCTCAAAGCCCAGAGCCTTGATCACATCGAGTACCCTGGCAACGGTTACCGCACCGTATTTATTGATCAGGTCGGCGATCAGGTTCTTCATTCTGGTCTTGTCGAGAGTGACGTTTACAAAAGTCCGCTCCTCGGGCTTGTAAGCTTCGCCCAGAGAGTCGGCCAGCGCCTCGTCGATCTCGTCGTTGAACATCGCTCTACCTGCCGTGGTCGTGATTATCTCTCCAAAGCGGCGCAGCCTGATTATCTGCTGCAGGCCGACGGTCTTTTCATCCCATGCCCTCAGCACTTCGTCCGCGGAACCGAAGACCGGTGGTATCGGCTTCATCTTCTGAGGATCAAGCTGAGAGACGTCCTGCTCACAGTAGGTGAGGAAATATGTGCCCAGGACCATGTCCTGGGAAGGCACCGCGAGCGGCCGGCCGTGGGCCGGCGACAGGATATTGTTCGATGAAAGCATGAGGATGCGGCACTCGGCCTGCGCCTCGACGCTGAGCGGTACGTGCACGGCCATCTGATCGCCATCGAAATCGGCGTTGAAGGCGGCACAGACCAGCGGATGGATCTGGATGGCCTTGCCCTCGACCAGGATCGGCTCGAAAGCCTGGATGCCCAGCCGGTGCAGAGTCGGTGCGCGGTTGAGCATCACCGGATGTTCGGAGATTACCTCTTCCAGCACATCCCAGACCTCGGGCACCATGCTCTCCACCATCTTCTTGGCGGCCTTGATGTTCTGCACCCGCTCGCGTTCGACCAGACGGCTCATGATGAATGGCTTGAAAAGCTCCAGCGCCATCAGCTTGGGAACACCGCACTGGTGCAGTTTCAGCTTGGGGCCGGCGACGATGACCGAACGTCCGGAATAATCGACGCGCTTGCCAAGCAGGTTCTGGCGGAAGCGTCCCTGCTTGCCCTTGAGCATGTCGGAAAGGGACTTCAGCGGCCGGTTGCCCGGGCCGGTGACGGCGCGGCCGCGCCTGCCGTTATCGAAGAGAGCGTCTACCGCTTCCTGCAGCATGCGCTTCTCGTTGTTTACGATTATCTCGGGCGCGCCCAGATCCAGGAGCCGCTTGAGGCGGTTGTTCCTGTTGATGACGCGCCGGTAAAGGTCGTTAAGGTCGCTGGTAGCGAAACGTCCGCCATCCAGCTGTACCATCGGACGCAGCTCCGGCGGGATAACCGGCACGGCTTCGAGCACCATCCACTCCGGCTTGTTGCCGGAACGCAGGAAGGCGTCTACCACCTTCAGGCGCTTGAGCGCCCGCTGAAGTTTCTGGCCCTTGCCATTCTCGACTATATCGTTGAGCTCGATTACCTCTGCGTCGAGGTCGACCTGCTCAAGCAGTTCGCGGATAGCCTCCGCGCCCATGCCGCCCCTGAAGTAACTGCCAAAGCCGAAGGGGCTGCCAAAGCGGTCTTTAAGTTCACGGAAGAGCTGCTCGTCGCCGACGATCTGCTGCACCTGGAGTTCCTGGAATTTTTCCCACAGGTCGCGCAGGCGCTTGTCCTGCTCCTCGGCATAAGCCTCGTTATCGGCGATTTCTTCTGTTATCTCTTTCGAGATCTGGGCCCGTTTGAGCTCGGTATCCTTCTTGGTGAGCTTACGGTCCTTTTTCTCAGTGCTGCCGTATATGAACAGCGCTTCGTCCTCGATCTCATCCACAGTAGCATCGCCGTCGAGTATGCGCAGGCGCCGCTCGAGGGCGGCCTCCAGTTCGATTATGCGCTCCTGCTTGTCGACGTGGAACTGTTCGATCGCGGCGTTGACCTTCTCCTGAAGGATGTCCGCGTCAGCGGCGCGCTTCTCATGATCTACATAAGTGACGATGGAAGCGGCGAAGTAGAGAACCTTCTCCAGCTCCTTAGGTGCGATATCGAGCAGGTAGCCCATGCGTGATGGGACGCCCTTGAAGAACCAGATGTGGGAAACCGGCGCCGCGAGATCGATATGGCCCATGCGCTCGCGGCGCACTTTGGACCGGGTGACCTCGACGCCGCAACGCTCGCAGATGATGCCCTTGTAACGGACGCGCTTGTACTTGCCGCAGTAGCATTCCCAGTCCTTGGTAGGGCCGAAGATGCGCTCGCAGAAGAGGCCGTCTTTCTCAGGCTTCAATGTCCTGTAATTGATGGTCTCGGGCTTGGTTACCTCGCCCGAAGACCAGGCCCTGATCTTCTCCGAGGAAGCAAGACCGATCCTGATGGCATCAAAATTATTGATGTCTAGCAATGGTTCCTCCCGGAAATTTGGTGGCTGCTAAAAACTGTGCTCATGGGTATCTGCCAAAGGTTGATCATGTCAGTCGGCAGCCCCCTCGACTTCGACTTTATCTTCTTTCTTTTCCTCTGCCTCTTCCTTGTCACTGAGGTCCTGGTCTGTCGTGAGCAGATCGGCCGCGCTGGCCTCAGAGTCCTCTGCGGATGGCTTCTCTTTCTTCAGGCCGGCGGAGAGATCAATACCCAGCTCCTCGGCGGCGCGGCGCAGTTCGTCGTCTTCCTCGATCATCTCGACGCTCTCGCCTTCCTCGGAAAGGATGCCGACATCGAGCCCCAGGCTCTGCATCTCCTTGAGCAGGACCTTGAAGGACTCCGGTATGTTCGGTTCGGGAATGTTCTCACCCTTGACGATGGCCTCATAAGCCTTGACGCGGCCGATGGTGTCATCGGATTTGATAGTGAGCATCTCCTGCAGGGTATGAGCCGCCCCGTAAGCCTCGAGCGCCCAGACCTCCATCTCACCGAAGCGCTGGCCGCCGAACTGGGCCTTGCCGCCCAGGGGCTGCTGGGTCACCAGCGAGTAGGGGCCGGTGGAACGGGCGTGGATCTTGTCGTCCACCAGATGGAGCAGTTTTAAGATATACATGTAACCCACGGTGATCTTGTCACCATAGACCTCGCCAGTCAGGCCATTGTAAAGCTTGACCTTACCGGAGGCCGGATTGGGCTCTTCGTTTTCGTAGGTATAAGTGATCTTCTTCTCCGGGTCGTGCTCATAGCACTTGATCAGCGCTTCTTCCACCTCGTCCAGCGAAGCGCCGTCGAAAACCGGAGTCGCAACGTGTATAGGCTGACGGAAGCCTTCTCCGTCATCCCAGCCGCGGGAAGCCGCCCAGCCCAGATGCGTCTCCAGGATCTGCCCGATGTTCATACGGGAGGGGACACCCAGGGGGTTGAGGATAATATCCACCGGCCTGCCGTCTTCGAGGAAAGGCATGTCTTCTTCCGGTACGATCTTGGAGATGACACCCTTGTTTCCATGACGGCCGGCGAGCTTGTCACCCTCGGCGATCTTGCGCTTCTTGGCTACGTTGACACGGACCAGCTTGTTGACTCCCGGGGCGAGGTCGTCGCCGTTCTCACGGGAGAATATCTTGACGTCGATGACGCGGCCACCCTCGCCGTGGGGAACCTTGAGCGAGGTGTCGCGGACTTCACGCGCCTTCTCCTTGAAGATGGCGCGGATCAGTTTCTCTTCAGCAGTAAGCTCGGTCTCGCCCTTGGGAGTGACCTTGCCTACCAGCAGGTCGCCGGAGTTGACCTCGGCGCCGATGCGGATGATACCATCCTCGTCGAGGTCGGCCAGTGACTCTTCGCTGCGGTTGGGGATATCACGAGTGATCTCCTCGTCGCCCAGCTTGGTCGTACGGGCCTCGACTTCGTATTCCTCTATATGTATTGATGAAAGGACGTCGTCCTTGACCAGACGTTCACTTAAGATGATGGCATCCTCGAAGTTGTAGCCTTCCCAGCTCATGAAGGCCACAAGCAGGTTCTTGCCCAGCGCCATCTCACCCTGGTCGGTCGAGGCTCCGTCTGCCAGCACCGTGCCCTTCTTGATACGCTCGCCCTCGATGACGAGTGGCTTCTGATGCATCAGCGTGCCCTGGTTGGAGCGCGTGAACTTGGAGAATTCGTACCGCTCCTCGTCGCCCTTGTTGGTCTCTATGACGATGCGCTCGGCGTCGACTTCCTTGATCTTGCCTGCATTCCTGGCCAGCACCACATCGCCGGTGTCGATTGCGGCCCGAAATTCCATGCCCGTGCCGATCAGCGGCGCTTCCGACGTCAGCAGTGGCACAGCCTGACGCTGCATGTTGGAACCCATCAGGGCGCGGTTCGCGTCGTTGTGCTCGAGGAAGGGTACCAGCGCCGTCGCCACAGAAACGATCTGCTGCGGCGAGACGTCCATGAAATCCACATCCTTGGGCTTGACCGTGACGACTTCACCGTCACGGGCTCTCGCCAGAACGGTGTCGTCGAGGAACTTGCCGGTCTTCGTATTAAAATCCGCGTTCGCCTGCGCGATCACATACTTGTCTTCCTCGCTGGCGTCGAGATAAATGATCTCGCTGGTAACCTTGCCCTTTTCAACCTTGCGGTAAGGGGTCTGGATAAAACCGTATTCATTCACGGTGGCGTACGATGAGAGTGAACCGATGAGGCCGATGTTCGGACCCTCAGGCGTCTCGATCGGACACATGCGGCCGTAATGGGTCGGATGCACGTCGCGGACCTCGATCGGAGCCCTCTCGCGTGTGAGGCCGCCGGCGCCCAGGGCGCTCAGACGGCGGCGGTGCGTGAGCCCCGCCAGGGTGTTGGTCTGGTCCATGAACTGTGACAGCTGCGAGGAGCCGAAAAACTCCTTGAGCGCCGCGACGACCGGCCTGATATTGATAATGTGCTGAGGAGTGATAGCATCCACATCCTCGGTGGTCATACGCTCCTTGACCACCCGCTCCATGCGATAAAGGCCGATACGGAATGCTTCCTGTACCAACTCACCCACGGTACGCAGGCGACGGTTGCCGAAATGCTCGTATTCGTCGAGATCGTGGGCGATCGCCTCGATGTTGCCCTGCATCAGTTCGCGGGCTTCCTCGGCGTAATCGACCGTGTCTTCCGGAATTCCCAGCTTGTCCGGCAGCATTACCAGGTTGCGGATGAGCTCGATGATGTCATCGTTGGTAAGCGTGCGAACGGTCGGCTTTACATTAAGGCCGAGGCGTGAGTTTAGCTTGTAACGGCCGACCTTGGTGAGGTCGTAGCGCTTGGGATCAAAGAAAAGCGCCTTGAGAAGCGACTTGGCGCTCTCGAGGCTTGGCGGCTCGCCGGGACGCTGCTTCTTGAAGAGTTCTATCAAAGCTTCTTCCTGGCTGGCCGTCGGGTCCTTGTCCAGCGAGTGCCTGATATAGATGGAGTTGTTGAACATCTTCAGCAGCTCTTCGTCTGAGCTGTAACCGAGTGCCCGCAGCAGCACCGTAACCGGCAGCTTGCGCTTGCGGTCGATGCGGACGTTTACGACGCCCTTCTTGTCTATCTCGAGCTCGAGCCATGAGCCACGCGACGGCATGAGATTCGCGATGAATACCTGCTTGGCGGGGTCCTTCGGCTCCATGACATAGGCACCCGGGGAACGGACCAGCTGTGTGACGACCACACGCTCGGTGCCGTTGATGATGAAAGTCCCCCATTCGGTCATCATGGGGAAATCTCCCATGAACACCGACTGTTGCCTGATCTCACCAGTCTCTTTATTAACGAAGCTTACGTCCATGAACAGGGGAGCCGAATAATTGCCACCCTTATCCCGGCACTCAGCGATGCTGCTGGAGGTCGGTTCGAAATGATGCTTGCCGAAGTCGACTGCGAGAGTTCCCGTATAGTCCTCGATGGGAGAAATGTCGGCGATGGTTTCGCGGACGCCCTCATCAAGAAACCATTCGTAAGATCTCTTCTGGATGTCGATGAGGTTCGGGACCTCTAAAATCTTTTCAAGCTTGGAGAAGGTTCTCCGTTTGCGGGGACTTACAGCGTAGTCAGACAGTTGCTCCAAAAGGCTCACCCCTTGTGGATGAAATTATTGCAGGGCAGCGTAAAATGCCGTGCTTGGGCACGAACAACGCAATATAACATAGCGGGTTTTAAGAAGCAAGATAATTGAAAATATATTTTTCCATTTAGCTTTCAAGACACGTGCCCGTATGTGGTATCCGGAATCAGCTGATTTTAAACCGCAGAAAACACGCGTCCAAATTTACAAGTATGGAAGACGGCCCCGTTCGGGGCCGCCCTGGGGATTCCGTTAATGAGTTTCTACCGCTGCCACTTCGGCCTGTCTATGCCTGTGGCGGCGATGGAACCACTACGCTGCACTGCCAGTCCGGGCATTCGGATGTGATGTCCCTGAAGGTGACATGCTTTACCAGTTTTGGTTTTACATAGGGTTCCCGCGCATTTTTTCTATCAATCATGTGGAATCTCCGTTGTTCGTTCATATTAGTGCCAGCTGTCCCTGCTTATACCGGATAGGTATAGGTGGTACCACTGACGTCTGATGCACTTCCGGTCACGCTGGCTCTGAACTGCGTCGCGCCTTCCGGGATATGGTACTTAACCGCGAACTCGGCGCTGGCACCGTTTACGAGGTTGCCCATGTTGAACGGCATTGGCGACGAGAGCGAAACGCCGTTGGTATTGCTCGAGCCGGTCATGGTCACACCATAAGCGGTATCCGTGCCATGGTTGGTAAATACCAGATTCACAGAGAGCTCACGCGCCGTGTAGTCGGTGTAGCTGGCCCAGAGGGCGTAATGCGTTGAGACCCTGATGCTGGGCTTGGTGGCGGAAGAGACCGTGAAGGTACCGGAGTCCTGCGACACACCTCCAATGTATGGGTTTCCGTCAGCATCTGAAGTATATTGGGCACTCGCGCCAATGATATGAGTGCCCTGGGCAAGGCCGGTCACCGGGCAACTGACATGGTGGATACGTAATGACCACCACCATTTATCAATGCCATTTGGGTAACTGACTGTGACCGAGCAATTGGTCAATGAAACGCCATCCAAAGTCACGGTCTCGATGCCATCTCCTTCAAACCATTCAAAGTTGGCGTCAACATTCGTCGAGGTCGTATTGATCGTGCCGCTGGGAGCCAGGCCGGAGATTGGCGGGCCGTCGCCGGTATATGCTTTTGCCTGATTGCCGCTGTTTAGCGCTAGCAAGAGACCCATGGCAAGCAACACGCCTGCCAGCATCATCACAATTTTAAACGTCAGCCTGTAGTGTAATTGCATGCTTCCTCCTTCCTTTCACGAAAAATGGGTTTGGGGTGGATCCCATCCTTGTTTCCCTATAGCTCTCTGCCTGCTTCCTTGTGGCCCCGAAAAAGGCAGAGAGGTAAAGTGGTTTCTGTGCTATCAATCGAGAGACTTAAGGCTTCGGGCGGCCCCTTACGGGGCCGCCCGGGGTGGGGGTTCCTAATGAGATTCTTCTGCTACCGTCTCGACCTTAAGGGGCCGGTGGCGGTGGGACCGTCACACTGCACTGCCAGTTCGGACACTCGAAGGTAAGATCCTTGATGTTGTCGTGCCTGGTCAGTTCAGGCTTTGTG
>JBAZWE010000049.1:0-14346 GCA_041660545.1 Thermoleophilia bacterium | reverse complement strand
TTGATACCGGAGAGTCCGACCTCCTTGACAGTGCCGGTCACGGTCACTTTGTATTCAGCATCCTCGACCAGCGGGTTGGAGCCATCGGAAAGAACAAACCGGCCATCCTGCAGCTGACCGTCCAGAACCCGCTCATTCTCACGGGTACCGTCCGGAGCAACCCTGGCTTCCTTGACGAACACCGTCGACAAGGTAGCGCCCCACTGGCTTGTGCCGACTTCAAGAAACTGGCCGGCGGGCTTTATCTCGGTATCACCGTCACCGGGACTTACGGTTATGCGGGGCGGCAGGATTACGACGCCCATAACCACAACAAGGACAGCCACAACACCGGCTATCCCCGCAACCATGCCCGTCGTTTTAAAACCAGACGCCAGCGATCGTATTCGCGGCACCTTTATCTCTGCTTGTTTGGCGGCTTCTCTGCCCAGCGTAACCGTCCCCTGTATCAGCTGTTGTCTTTATTTTTTACCCATGCGCAACAGAACCTAACATTCGATCAATAAGAACAGACTTCTGTCAGGTGAACAGAAGTCATCCTCAGCTCTAAGTGAGTGGGCTTGCCGAAGTCTTGCTCGAACAACAGGAAGTATAGCAAACAGCATAGGCGTGTTGCCAGACTTTGCGGGACTTTTTTCAGAGGGCGCTATCTGCTATTTTGCTATCAGGGCCGGGGTCTGTCCCGATTCTTGCCCCGATTGTGGAAATTATTGTCATTGAAGACGATTCTTTCAGCGGATATACCGCTGATACAGCGGAAAATCAAAGCCAAAACGGAAGAGGAAATTTGACTGCAAACAAAAAAGCCATCGCCCTGCTTTCCGGCGGTCTCGACAGCCGCCTGGCGGTCAAGATGATGCTCGACCAGGGAATAGAAGTCGAAGCGCTGAACTTCGTCACGGTCTTCTGTACCTGCACAGCCAAAAGCAGCTGCAAGACGGAGGCGAAAAAAGCTGCCGAGGATTACGGGATACCGCTCAAGACCCTCAACGCGACAGAAGAGATACTCGAAGCCATCCGCAACCCGAAACACGGTTTTGGGCGCGGGCTGAACCCGTGCCTGGACTGCCGGATAAGCATGTTCCGCCGGGCGGGCAAGTACATGAAAGAAACCGGGGCCGACTTCCTGGTAACGGGAGAAGTCTGGGGAGAGCGGCCGATGTCTCAGCGGCCTGACGCCCTCAGGATCATTGAAGAAGAATCGGGCCTGGCCGGCCTTATCGTGCGCCCACTCTCGGCGCACCTGTTTGAGCCCAGCATTCCCGAACGCGAAGGCTGGGTAGACCGTGAGAAGATGATGGCCATCGAAGGGCGTTCCCGTAAACCCCAGATGCAGCTTGCAGCCGAGATCGGCGTCAATGACTATCCCTGCCCCGCTGGCGGATGCCTCCTGTGCGACAAGAATTTCGCGGCACGTCTTGGGAGGCTGCTTAAAGAGAAGCCGCATCCGACCATTCCCGAAATCCACTCATTGAGGCTGGGTCGCCTCATATACTCGTCTGAGGGCAAACGGATAATGATCCCTCGCAACGAGGATGAAACCAGGCGTCTTGCGGCACTGGCCCGTCCCGGCGACATTTTGATGAGCGTGGATGATTTCGCGGGTCCGACTACCGTGATCAAGGGTGCCCGGATCGGCGAGGCGACCCTACGCGAAGCCGCCGCCCTGACCGCCCGTTACGGCCAGGCACGTGAAGAAAAAAAGGTCGATGTGACATGGTGGCCGGCTGCGGAAACTGATGCGGCGAGTTGTAGCCAGGACGCCGAACCGGACATCGCCGGCCCGGAAAAAGACGAGCACCGGATCCCCGACGTTTCACCCACAGAAGGATGGCGGCTTGCCGAAGAGCTCGAACGGCAGTAGGATTTTGAATCTTTATACCCCAGACCGTATCTAACGTAGTAAGCGCATAGTTCCGATGAGGTATTGACTAATATTCCGGGAATTACTCCCGGCAAATTTCAGGAGGCACAGTGATTAATCAGGAACCAGTACAGATTCCCGTCTTTGGCTCACGCTGGCTTGACTCATGCTCCAGCGGTTGAGGCCCGAGCTGGTCTCTGGAAGAGATCACGCAGACGATCAATCGTCAGCTGGATGAGGACTTCGGTGGAACCGCAAGCCTTCGCTATGTGGATTTCGATTCCAAGGAGATTCAGGAATATCCTGAAGTCCACAGCAAGGTTGTGGAAGGATCCTTAGAGCCCGGAGCCATCATGTTCGACGGCAAACTTCAGCCCATGGACAAGATTTCTTACGCGGGCCTGATCGAGGAATTCGAAAAACTCGGTGTAGAGCGGATAAAACAGAAAGCATCATAACGGCAAACGACTTGCAGCAGCACAAAGGACAGCCTCACGGCTGTCCTTTTTTTGCGGTTCATACCGCGGGGCGGAAGGTTTTTTAGCCGGCAGCCGATTCACCGCGGTGATACGACTTACTTGGCCAGCACGCCCAGCAGCTTCCATAAATCCGAATCCAGCTGCTTTTTATTTACCGCCACTTCCTCCAGAGGCGTAAGAACGATCGCCCCCTTGTTCCAGCCGACAAGGTGCCCGCTCCTGCCGGCGGCCAGCTGCTCGATGGCGGCCGCACCCAGACGGCTCGCAAGGATACGATCGTATGTGGAAGGAGCCCCGCCCCGCTGTACATGTCCGAGTATGGTCACCCGCAACTCATAGCCGATCTCTTCCTCACGTTCCCTGAAATATTCGGCGCAGCGCGCGGCGTTGTTTTTGGCGCCATCGGTGACGACCGCGAGTGCATAACGCTTGCCGCGCGCATGGGCCGCCGCCAGCTGGTCATGGATCTCGGGCGGTTCGATATCAAACTCCGGCGTAACGACAACATCAGCGCCACCCGCCAGACCCGCGGCCAGCGCCAGGTAACCACAAGTCTTGCCCATGACCTCTATCAGAAATGCCCGGTGATGCGACTCCGCCGTGGTCCGGATACGGTCGATTGACTCGATGATGATGTCGAGCGCGGTATCAACACCGATGGAGATGTCGGAGCCATAAAGGTCGTTATCCACAGTCGAGGCGACGCCAATGACAGGAAATCCCAAGCGGTTCAGCTCGTTGGCGCCAGCCTGGGAGCCGTTGCCGCCGATGACTATCAACGCGTCGATCCCCTGCTCGCGCAAGTTGGCGATAGCCTGCCGCCGTGCGTCCTCGCTCGCCCTGAACTCCTTGCTGCGCGCCGTTCCTAAAAAAGTTCCGCCCAGATGGAGGATCTCTCCCACGTCACGGTTGGACAGCCTGCGTATGTCGCCGGCGATGAGACCCTCGTAACCGTTGCGGACACCGTGCATCCGAAGCCCAACATCGGTGCCGACGCGCACGATGGCGCGCACGGCCGCATTCATTCCCGGCGCGTCGCCGCCACTGGTGACAACCGCGATATTATTCATTGAGCCTCCGAAGTCCGGTTCCTGGCAGTTGACCGCATGCCGTTACTTGCTTTCAGACGGCCTGATCGAAAATTCCCACTCTGCCAATCATATATAAACTCAGACCTTTTAGCTTAAAAAGGATTACCTGCAGGCTCAGATAAATCCCAGCTTGTCATTCAGAGGAACTCATACTGTCCTTGTCATTCTGAGGCGCCCATATTGTCCTTGTCATTCTGAGGAGCGTTAGCGACGAAGAATCTGCTTTTGGCTCAGATATATCCCAACTTGTCATTCTGAGGAGCCCATTTTGTCTTTGTCATTCTGAGGCGCGTTAGCGACGAAGAATCTGCTTTTGCCGTCACCATTCCCCGCTGGCGACTTTCATAATGACATGATCAGGAGTTGCGAAAGTTTGATACGCGATCGCGAGTCGATCAGACATTGACTGAGAACCATGCCACGCAGGTCTTGTCAATCAAAAGATCGCGAGGCGACAAAAATGGAGCTTAACCCAGGATGGCGTGAATCCAGGCTGTGGGTAAAAACAGCCGATAGACCGGCTCAATCAGATACAGGATGCTGAAGCCCGCGCTCGGAAGTACGAACAGCAATAGCATAATGAACAACATGCCATATTGGTCAAGCTGTATCCACTTGATATATGTCTTCTTCGTAAGAAATGCTCCAACGATTCTGGAACCATCCAGCGGCGGGACGGGAATAAGATTGAACACCATGAGAATGACGTTGAGCTGGAATATACGAAATATGACAATCGGCAACAGATCGTTCGTCGGAATAGGGAAAAACCATCTGAGGACGAATGCCGCTAAGGCGGCCAGCATGAAGTTGGCCAGTGGTCCGGCCATTCCCACCCACATCATCCCCCTCTGATGTGATTTGAAATTGCCGGGATTGACCGGCACCGGTTTGGCCCAGCCGAACATCCACGTGCCCCGTGATATCAGGAATGTCATAACAAGCAGCAGGCTGCCGAAAGGATCCAGGTGCCGCAGTGGGTTCAGCGAAAGGCGCTTTTGCCGCATGGCCGTTTCATCCCCCAGGCGGTAAGCGATATAGCCATGAGAGACCTCATGGAAGGTCATGGAGAAAAGCAACGCCGGCAGCGTTATTGCAAATTGCAGAAGTAAGGTAGAGGTCACTTGTCTGATTATAGCTGTTTCAAATGCCTACGAGGACCTGTTGGCCGCCGCTACCAGTTGCCGCGCCACCCGCATCTCGTCATCATGGCCGTCGACCTTGCCCTCGAGCTTCATAAGTCTAAGACGTGAGAGGATCTCCCCCACAGCCGGCGATTCGCTAAGTCCCAGCCCGATCAGGTCGCTTCCCCGTATGCTGATGCTGACAGAACGCAACTGGGTCAGGTACAGGCCGAGGGCTTCGCGGACTTTTTCATCCTTCGTCTGTGCATACGCCAGCAAGTGGGCCTCGGCGGGCAATTTTACCAGCAGCTCATAGATTTGTGAACGTTTCAGACCTGCTCCACCCAATTTGTCGATCACCTTGCGCGCCAGCACAACACCGTTCGCCAGCACATCAGCATCAATGCTCCGCAGCTTCAGCCTTTGCGTCCAGAGACCCAGTTGCTCCGCATTCATCTTTCTGGCCAGACATGCAAGACGCAGGCGCCAGGGCTTGATTTCATCCTGCAGCCTGAACTCTCTGGCCGCGCCGTCGGCACGTTTGACGATCTCGACCGTCTCCCTGTCGATCGCAAGAGCCGGGTGAATGGACGGCCCCAGACCCAGTTCACCGATCCGGAGGATAGTATGTTCTACCTCGGGTTCGGAAAAAAGCCAGATCAGTTCATCACGCAAGCGCGCCGACGAAAGGTCGCCCACGAGGTTCATCTCCACGCAGCCCCTTGCCAGCCCGAGAGTATGTGAGTTCATCTTAAAGCCATACCTGTTCTCATATCGTATGGCTCTGAAAATACGCGTGGGGTCCTCGATGAAGCTCAGGTTATGCAGCACGCGGATGACGCGGTTCCTGATGTCCTGAAGGCCGCCGAAGAAATCCAGCAGGCGGCCGAAGTCATGGGCCGCCATCGAGACCGCCATGGCGTTGATGGTAAAATCGCGCCGGTAGAGATCATGTTTGATGGAAGCATGCTCGACCGTAGGCAGCGCCGCCGGATAGTCATAGAATTCGGTTCGCGCGGTGGCCACATCGACGCGCAATCCCGGCTTCATCCGCTCCAGTATGACGACCGCGGTCTGAAACTTTTTGTGGGTCCGCACGCGGCCTCCCAGTTCCCGGGCCAGGTGCTCGGCGAAATCTATTCCATCACCTTCCACCGCTATATCAACATCATAATTAGGCTCGTCCAGTATCATGTCACGCACGAAACCACCCACCAGATATACGCCGCGATATTCAGAGCTAAGCTTCTGTAATGCCTCAAAAAGCGGCGCCAACTCCTCTAGCGGACCCAGCAACTCACTGAAATCCGTTTCCGGCAAACGGGGTGCTTCCATATCCTGCTCGAGTGTCTGTCCGCGCAACGTACGCAGCACATCCGACCTGGTAACGATTCCGATCACTTCATCCACCGGCACTTCCCTGCGGCCGGCGATGCCGGCCGGCACAACCGGAAAACGGCCCACGGTGCTCGATGCCATCAAACGCCTGAGCTCATGCACCGTGGCATCTTCGGCTACGGTCATGACCCCGCGTGACATGATACCCTTCACTGGCGCATGCTTGAGCTTGTGCCCCATAGCCTTATCCAGATCCTTGCGCGAAACGATACCCGCCAGCATCCTGCCCTCACGAACCGAAACGCCGCTATGCCCGTAGCGCTGGCAATATATCAGCGCCTCACCGATCGGTGTGGTCGAATCAACGAAATGAACCGGCTGCGACATGATGTCGCGTGCGCGCAGGGGCTCTTCGAGTACATGTGGCAGATTATCAATCACCAGCCGCATGGATTCCTCGAGACTCCTGTCCTTGATGATCGCCGCCGCGGCCTGGCTGTGCCCACCGCCTCCCACGGGCTCCAGAGCCCGGGCTACGTCCAGCAGCCTGCTCTTGCTGCGTCCGACAATGAATATCCGCTCCTCCATCTCAACCAGGACGATCAGAGCCTGGCAATCGGTCACATCCATGATCTTGTGTGCCACGACACTGAGACCGTCCACATATTTACCGCTGTGCACCGCTGCTATAAAGACATCCACATCGCCAACCGTCGACTGCTCCATGTTGTCCACCAGCTGGAGTAGCAGCTCACGCTGATCGTGATCGAGTGGATTGTGCAGGTACTTGCCGATCATGCTCTGACTGGCGCCAAGGCGCATGCAAAGCGCGAGTGCTTCAGCATCACGCGGCGTAGTCGTGGGAAAGGTCAGCGAACCGGTATCTTCATGGATGCCGAGGGCAAAGATGGTCGCCTCCAGCGGCGATATCTCGATCTTGCGGTCGTGGATGATCTTGAGCATGGTCGTAACCAGCGAACCGTCGCCTGAGAGTACATAGTTCTCCGCGGAGACGAATTCAGGCCTGTCTGACTTGGCCCCCAGCCGGTGATGGTCGAAGACAATGGCCTCCACCGCGGCTGACGGGCAGATGTTCTCGATCTCGCCCAGACGGTTGCAATGGATGGTGTCGACGATGATCAGGCGCCTGACGCGTTCGAGGTCCACCATCTGAATCTCAACCGTGTCGATCTCGTCGGCGTGGAGGTTGAAGAACTCCCTGACGTTGCGGTTGAGCGAGCCGGGGAAACATATCTTTGCTTCCGGATAGAGTTTGCCGGCAGCGACCGAGGCGGCAAAGCCGTCGAAGTCGGTGTTCGCGTGGGTGACTATGAGTTCAGGGATGTTCATATGGCTGCGGTATTTCGGCGCGCTAAAAAACAAAAGACCTTTTGTTCGAACGGTTGCGCCCGGATGGGATATTCCCGCTTCACTTCAGTCTTCTTACAGCCGTTACGCGGGAATATCCCATCCGGGCTTCCGGTTTTCGCAACATGTTGCGTCAGCCGAACTTGCTCTTTTGCCGTATATCCTTATTCTTCCCTGAATACCGGCGCTTTACGCCAACACCTGGATGTTAAACATGAATTATCAGGCGAAAAAAGTCTGCGCCAGGTCCCAGAACTCCTGCCGCACCATTTTGCGCTCGCCTACCGCGACTTCCAGAGGCACAGCCACGATCGCGTCGCCCTGCAGGGCCGCCATCAGACCGAACTCCTCGTTCTGTACCATATCCGCGGCTTTGGCGCCGTAGCGTGTCGCCAGGACACGGTCATGTGCTGTCGGCGTGCCGCCGCGCTGTATGTGGCCCAGCACTGTCGCGCGGGTCTCAAAACCTGTGCGCCGCTCGATCTCCTTGGCCAGGATATTGGCGACGCCACCAAGCTTGACGTTGCCGAAAGCGTCGACCTCGTCGGACTGCACCACCAGCTGCTCCTCGCCCTCCTTGGTTGTCAGCTTGGCACCCTCGCTGACGGCCACGATGCTGAAGCTCTTTTCTCCGGCCTGGCGGCGACGGATGATGTCGCAGGTCTCCTCGACGGATATATCGTATTCGGGGATGAGGATAACATCGGCGCCACCGGCGATGCCGGCCATGATAGTGATCCAGCCGGTATGCCGACCCATGATCTCCACAACCATCACGCGGTCATGGGATTCGGCGGTCGTATGCAGACGGTCGATGTTTTCGGTGGCGATCTGAACCGCTGTGTCAAAACCAAATGTATAGTCAGTGCCGGAAAGATCGTTATCGATGGTCTTGGGAACACCCACCATGTTCAGGGCATATTTACTGTTGAGCTGATTGGCCACGCCCAGGGTGTCGTCGCCGCCGATGGCGATGGTCGCCCAGATCTCTTTCTGCCTTAAGTTGTCCACCAGTAACTCCACGCCACCCTCGGTCTTCATCGGGTTGGTACGGGAAGTTCCCAGAATGGTGCCGCCACGGTGTAGTATTCCGGAAATCGACTGGATATCAAGGGGCATATAATCATTCTCCAGCAACCCGCGCCAGCCACCCCGCACTCCGACCATTTCGTAACCCGCCCTGGTAAGTTTCAGGGTTGCGGCACGAATTACCGCGTTAAGTCCCGGGCAATCGCCGCCACCTGTCAGAATCGCTACCTTCCTCGCCATCAGACAACCTCCATTTTGCTGTGGATTGACCTGCTTGCTGATATTTCCCGCAAAACCGCGGTAGTAACATAGGAATAATATCTACTGAGGGCCCGGAACGAAACCCGGGATGAAGGCAAAACCCTTGTTTCTTACGGCAAAGAAGTTATCAGCAGAGGGTAAGCTGCTCCAGCGTCATGTCGTTTCGCCTGGCGATCACGGCGGCGTCAAAGGTCTTTTTACAGTTATCGCAGATGAAAGTCTGTCGTTTCTGTGACCAGTATATCGACGCCCGTTTGTGGCAACAATGACAGGTATAACGCTGTGTGGTGGATACATGTTCCGCTGGATCGTTCATGGTCTCCTCAATCGACGCCCTTTGGGAAATATTCTGTCCATACAACCTGATACCTCTTTGGAAATGACAGATTCCGTCCCCAAAGCAGAATATATCAAATCCTGCAAGGTAAATGACGCCTTATGAATATTGAATCCTGAGCATATTTATAAGCTTTTACGATGAAAGCCTTAAGTTACCTGAATAGCCTGCAAACCATCAGAGTATTGCAATGTTGCCATATATGCGTACAATGGTTGTATTAGTACCTCATCGAAGGGTAAAGCTAACCTTCCCTGAGGTCGATTTAATTTGTGGAAGGGTTTAACGGCCCAAGGGTGTTATCCTCTTCCGGTTTTGCTCGTGCGGGTAAGAGAGACCAGCGCAGGTCGACAGCCATGTGCCGTAGAATGTCTTCGTCTGTGAATCCCGCCCTCCACAGGTGGACGCGCGAGCAAATGTTTAAGAGCCGCCTTCGGGCGGCTCTTTTTTTTAAGGAAGACGCCAACGGTAATCAGGCTGGAGCTGCACAAGCTGTGGAAGGTATGGGAATCCTTGTCTGAACAGCCATCCTTGAAAGCACAAATGTAAACCGCGTGAAAAAGTCTATTCAGCAGTTTTGTGCAACGGATTGGAGGGCGTATGGAGCAAGCGCCCCTCGCCGATTAATCCTCGAAGGAGATTACTTCACGCTTGTTGTATACGCCACAGGTCGGGCATACACGGTGAGGCTGCTTGACGCTGCCACACTGGGGGCAATTGTTGATCGTGGGTCCTGTGAGGCTGTCATGTGCCCGCCTCTTGTCCCGCCGCGCTTTTGAAGTTTTTCTTTTAGGTACAGCCATGTCTCTCTATCTCTTTGTTAGCTTGACCAATCACGTAGGATAGCGGAAGCGGCGCAGAAAGTAAAACAAAAACCGGACTTCCGCATCTATGTTGAGCACCTGCCGACTACAAGTCCGGCGCCTCCCGATCCGAATATCCTATTCCGCCTTCCATTCCTTGAGCTTGTCCCACCTGGAATCGACCGGCTGTTCGCATCCGCATTCGACCAGGTTAAGGTTAGCACCGCAGATCGCACAGAGCCCCATACAGTCAGGCTGGCAAAGAATCTTGAGCGGAAGCTTTTCCGCCACAGCGTCCCTCGCCCAAGCCGACACATTCAGCATTCCATTTTCCGTATACCACAGCGACGCTTCCTCTCCCTCCGCCATCTCCTCAGCCGGTGGCGGTTGCGTCTCGAAAAAATCATCCACCTCGATGGTCATGTCAAGGTTGGCTGTCTCGAGGCAGCG
The DNA here is from genome assembly GCA_041660545.1 of Thermoleophilia bacterium. Taxonomy (GTDB): domain Bacteria; phylum Actinomycetota; class Thermoleophilia; order BMS3ABIN01; family BMS3ABIN01; genus JBAZWE01. The sequence continues at coordinate 4,202 of JBAZWE010000049.1, read as the reverse complement.
CCAGCAGGCGCCCTCAAGACGGGTTTCAAAACCAAGCGAGACAGCATATCCCTGGCCTACATAATTTACAGAGAGTCTGGCTGTAACCTGGTCGGGTACGAAATGATAGTCCTGACCGGCCAGATGCAGCGGCGGCAGGTACAGCTGGATCTCGACGGTCTTCTCCACGCCCAGCTCCAGGGCGACGGCGGAGAGATCGAAGGTGGTAGGGGCGTGCTCAGACATACGAGGCTCCTGTTTTAAAAACTGCCGGCCTGGCCAGAATCGGGGAAATTTTGAGGCTCAGGGACAGCCGGCCTGATAGCTGCCGGTCGCCGGGCTATTCTGCCGGCTTCTGCTGCTCTTCCTCGCCAGTCTTGCCCTGCAGGCGTTCACGTCCACGCTGTACCGCCGCAAGGAATTTGCCTAGATTGGTCTCCAGTGTTTCCAGCACCTCGTCGGCATAATCCTCTGCGCCCAGACGGATCTCGCGCTCACGGGCCCTCGCGTCCTCCATGATCTGGGCGGCGTTGCGCTCGGCCATCTTGACGACTTCCTGCTCGGACACGAGCCGCTCCGCCGTATCGTTGGCTTCCTTGACGATGCGATCGCTTTCGGTCTTGGCTTCGGCCAGCATCTCCTGGCGCTCTTTGACTATCCAGCGCGCCTGCTTGATCTCCTCGGGAATAGTGGTGCGCATCTGATCGAGGATGTCGTAAATCTCCTCACGGTCGATCATAACCTTGTCGGTCATGGGCATGGGCCGTGCATTGTTTACTATTTCATCAAGCTTGTCTATCAGTACCAGTACGTCCACTTTTTCCTCCAGTGTACTTGGTTTACCTGTAAATCTCGGCAAAGCGTCTGGCTACCACATCTGGAACCAGATCATCCACATTGCCACCGTATTTTGCTATCTCTTTCACGCCGCTGGAGCTCAAAAAACTGAACTCAGCTGACGCCATCAAATAAACAGTTTCTAGGTCCGGCGCCAGTTTCCTGTTTAACTGAGCCATCTGGAATTCATACTCGAAGTCCGATATAGCCCTCAGTCCCTTGACCAGCGCCCTGGCGCCCCACTTGTGGGCAAAATCCACCAGCAGTGTATCAAAAAGGTCAACCTCGATATTACCCTCTTCCCCTGAAAGCGAATCCTTAAGGAAGGAAACCCGCTCCTCGGCGGAAAACAGCGTGTCCTTGCGCGATGAACGCGCCACGACGCCGACGATCACTGAATCAAACAGCTCCGTGGCCCGGCGGATGATATCCAGGTGGCCTTCAGTCACCGGGTCATACGTTCCCGGGCATACGGCTATGGTTTTGGAGTAATCTGTCATGGGATATCGGGTGGATGCTGACCCCCGGCCTGCTCCTCGAATTGTCCGCTATTGAGAAAAATCCTGATCCGCGTGTCTCCATAGACCTTTTTCGTGATCAGTTCCAGCGGTAGCGAAACCTCCTCACGTGAATCGCTCTCGACGATGACCGATCCCCCTGGCGCGGCCACCCTCGGCAACCACCGGCCTAGCTCCGGCTCAACAACGCGGTGCATTCTATAGGGAGGGTCGACAAAAATCAAATCAAAGCGCTCCTGCTTTTTGGCTGCATGCTTGAGAAAAGCAAGGTAGTCACGACGGACGGCGTGTGCGTTTTCAAGTTTCAGTTTTGTGATGTTCTTGTGGATCGTGGTGATCGCCGAGGCAGCATTGTCTACAAGCGTGGCTTGAGCGGCGCCGCGGCTCAAAGCTTCCAGACCAAGGGCGCCACTGCCGGCGAAAAGGTCGAGAACATCCGCACCCCCTACGTCGCCAAGGATATTAAAAATAGCGCCCCGGACCTTGTCGGCGGTCGGCCTGGTACGCCCCCCCTTGGGAGCGGCGATTATCGTTCCCTTGCACGCGCCGGCTATTATTCTCATTTCAGACCCTTCTCAACCATTCGACCGACTCTCCAAATACGCGTTCTATCTCGTCCTTTAAGAGGACGTTCTCGGGCAGTTTTAATTCCGGGTCGGTTTCGATCAGCCGGGCCGCCTGCTGCCTGGCAAGCTTCAACGCATCCTGGTCTCTTGTCAACCTGGCCAGCTTCAAGTCTGGAAGTCCCGACTGCCTCGTACCGAAAAGCTGCCCCTCTCCCCGGATCTCCAAGTCCATGTCCGCGAGCTTAAAACCATCGGCTGTCGTTTTCATGGCATCGAGACGCTGAAGCGCCTGTTCAGTCCTGGGATCGCCGAAGAGCAGGCAGCACGAATCGTGCTCGCCCCGGCCGACCCGGCCCCGCAGCTGATGCAGCTGGGCCAGGCCGAAGCGGTCGGCCTCTTCCACCATCATCACGGTGGCGTTGGGAACATCGACGCCCACCTCGATCACGGTTGTCGTGACCAGGACCTGTATTTCTCCCATCACCAGGCGACGCATCGTATCCTGTTTGTCTTTTGCCGGCATCTGACCGTGCAGAACCGCCACGGAATATCCCTTGAATTCGCCGGTGGCGAGCTTGCCGGCCTCACTCTCCACCGCCCTGGCCTCCAGGACCTCTGATTCCTCGATCAATGGACAGACCACGAAACACTGCCTGCCCGCGTCAAGCTGCTCGCGAATGAAACCATATGCTCCGGGTCGCTTGGCCTCGGGCACCAGCCATGTCTTTATTTCACGCCGCCCGGCCGGAAGTGAATATATCGTGCTCACTTCGAGGTCTCCGTAGAGGGTGAGCGCGAGCGTCCGGGGAATGGGCGTCGCCGTCATGTGAAGCACATGGGGAGTGACGCCGCCCCGGGTGGCCTTGTCAGCCAGCTCCTCACGCTGTCTGACGCCAAAACGGTGCTGCTCGTCGACGACCACGACCGCCAGAGCCGGGAACTCGACGTCCTTCTGAATCAGGGCGTGGGTGCCCACCGCTATGTCTATTCCACCGGTAGCTATCTCATCCAGCAGTGAGGCGCGCTCCGCCGCCTTGAGCCTGCTGGACAAGAAAGCCAGGCTCAGGCCCATGCCGGCGAACATACGCTCCAGGCTGAAATAATGCTGCTCGGCCAGCACTTCAGTGGGCGCCATGAGGGCCGCCTGACGGCCATCCTCGACCGCCCTGAGCATGGTGTAGACCGCGACAACGGTCTTGCCGGAACCGACATCGCCCTGGAGCAGCCGCTGCATCGGCGCGGGGCGCTGCAGGTCGGCTGATATCTCTTCACAGACGCGCGACTGGTCATCGGTCAGCCTGAAAGGCAGACCGTCCATGAAACCTTGAGTCAATTCCCCGGCAGGACCCAGGCGTGCGCCGCGCCTCTCATTCTCGAAATGTCGCCGATACGACAACAACCCTACCTGCATCAGGTAAAGCTCCTCGAAGATAAGACGCTGCTGGGCCTGCTTATATTCCTCGAGATTCCTGGGAAAATGCATCGCCATGATGGCATCGGAGCGTTGAGGCAACATCATCGAAGCGCGTAACGAGGACGGCAAGGGGTCCGCCAGCATGGTGGCAAGATGTCTGACCTTCCCCAGCCAGCCCCGCAACCTTTTGACTGATATCTTTTCCGTGGTAGGATAAACGGGGACGAAACCGCTGGTATGCAGGCCTGCTTCCTCCCCGCCCAGGACCTCATGGCCGGTGACGCGGAAAGCACTCCGGCTGCCTCCCTCATAGCGACCGCGCAGAAACAGCTCAACACCAGGCGCGAGCAGCTCCGCCAGATAATCCTGATTGAACCAGATCGCTTCCATATAACCGGTTTCATCACCCACGACCGCCTTTACCAGACGAAGGTTGCGCCGTTGCGTCCGCTGCAGGGCGATATTCCTCAAGTTGCAGCGCACGGTCGCTTCTTCCCCCCATTTCAGTTCGGCGATCTTCTTCTGATGGGTAAAATCCTCATGGCGATGAGGAAAATGGAATAGCAGATCGCCCAGCGTTGTCAGTCCGATCTTTGCTGCTTCGCGGACCATCGCGGGGCCTACACCTGACAAAGAGTCTAGAGGCTCATTGAGTTCCGGGGGGTTGAAACCGGCTTTAGAGGTGCGGGGAAGATCGGCGGGCTTAAGAGGGGCGGACCTGGCAAATGTATGCAGGCACCGGACTCGTGTCATGACCTTCCCTTCTTGCATTTAGGGTGCGGCTATAGCATAATTACGCCTTGTGCAAAGAGCAAGAAGCAAAGCTCCGGGTTTATCATCCACAAGCACAAGATCTTTGTAATCCTTAAGCGCAGCGAAGGATCTCAA
>JBAZWE010000048.1:0-14557 GCA_041660545.1 Thermoleophilia bacterium | reverse complement strand
TTATATTTAATTTCGAACGCTTCTTGAAGAATGATCGGTCCCGTGTCCGCGCCTTCGTCAACATAGTGAACCGTGACCCCGGTGACCCTGGCCCCGTAGGCGATGGTATCCTCGATGGGCGTACCACCCGGAAAGGCGGGCAAGAGCGACGGGTGCAGGTTGATGATCCTGTACGGGAAACGGTCCATCAGGGCCGTCGTGATGATGAGCATATAGCCCGCCATGACAACCAGATCGACGCCGTGCTGCTCCAGTTCGCCGGCCATGGCCTGATCGTGATCGGCACGCGAATCGTATTCATCCATGGGATAAACAGCCGTGGGAATGCCTGCCTGGTCCGCCCGCGCTAAACCGTAAGCTTCCGGGTTATCGCTGATCACCACTGCAATCTCGATGTCTGCAGGTCCGTTATGAAGGTTATCGATGATGCTCTGCAGATTGGAGCCCGAACCTGAGACCAGTACGCCCAGCCGGTACGCCTGCTGCCCGATGCCACCCGGCCCGATGTCGCCTTTTGTGTACCGCGCTCCCATCTAGGTGAGCTCCACCCTGCTTCCGCCCTCGGAAGCGATTATCTGACCGATGATGAACGACCCCGGCACCGCGGCCTGCGCCTTTTGGGCGTCGCCCTTCGGGACCACGGCCACGAAACCAATGCCCATGTTAAAAGTCCTGAACATCTCCGCGTCTGTCACATTGCCGAGGTCTTGAAGTGTGGCAAACAGAGCCGGTACGCGCCAGCTCGAACGGTCTATGCGAGCGCAGAGGCCGTCAGGGATGACACGCGGCAGATTGTCGACAAGCCCGCCGCCGGTGATGTGAGCCATGGCCCGCACGTCGGCGGCTTTCATGATGGCCGACACTGGCTCTGAGTAGATCTCCGTGGGTGTGAGCAGAAGCTGGCCGATGGAGCTCGCGCCCAGCTCTTCAATATTATCCTGATAGGAAATCTTGTTGACATCCAGAATCATGCGTACGAGCGAAAAACCGTTGCTGTGGACGCCGCTTGATGGCAGGGCAAGCAGGACATCTCCCACCGCGACCCGGCTGCCATCGATGATGGCGCTCTTTTCCACCACTCCCACGGCAAACCCGGCCATGTCAAAATGACCACCCTGGTAAAGATCCGGCATCTCGGCGGTCTCCCCTCCCAGCAGTGCGCAGCCGGCGCGTCTGCAGCCGGTGGCTACTCCCTCCACCAGCGCTGCCGCCTTTTCCGGTTCGAGTTTGCCCACGGCAAGATAATCGAGGAAAAAGAGAGGACGGGCTCCGGTGACCAGCAGATCGTTTACCGACATGGCCACGAGGTCGATGCCCACGGTATCGTAACGGCCCAGCGCCTCGGCTATCATGACCTTGGTGCCGACGCCGTCGGTTGCGGAAACAAGAACCGGCTCGCTGAACTCGGGAAGCTCCACCATGCCGGCGAATCCACCCAGGCCGCCGACTATCTTCACGTCACCCCTCGTCGAGGCGACCGCGGCCCGGATGCGCTCCACGACTTCGGCTCCGGCATCGATATCAACACCGGCTCCGGCGTACGTGAGCGGTTTTCCTTTCCCTTTGGCTTCTATGCCACTGGCTCCTTTTCGACCTGCTCGAACCTGTGCTTGCTCATCTTGAGCGAATCAGGGACGTCGATGGGGTAGCGGCCCGTAAAGCAGGCGCGGCAGAAACGGTCGGCCGGCATGCCCACGGCGCGTTGAAGGCCTTCCAGGGTGATGTATTCCAGTGAGTCGGCGCCTACCTGTTTGCGGATCTGCTCCACGGTTTTTTCAGAGGCGATGAGCTCGGTGCTCGTAGCCGTGTCGATCCCGTAGAAACACGAGTGGGTGATCGGCGGCGAGCTGATGCGCAGGTGCACTTCAGTGGCGCCGGCATCGTAGAGCATCTTGACGATCTTATGTGTGGTGTTGCCGCGGACGATGGAGTCGTCCACTACCACAAGGCGCTTGCCTTTTATGGCATGGACCAGCGGATTGAGCTTTACCCGGATGCCGTGCTGGCGCAGGTTCTGGTCTGGCTGGATGAAGGTGCGGCCGACGTAACGGTTCTTGATCAGGCCCTCGCCATAGGGAATACCGCTGGCGCGGGCGAAACCGATAGCGGCCGGTGTGCCGGTGTCGGGAATCGGAATGACCATGTCGGCCTCGACGGGCGACTCGTGGGCAAGTTCCTCGCCCATACGGTTCCTGGCCTGCGAAACATTGAGGCCGTTGATAACGGAGTCGGGCCGCGCGAAATAAATATATTCAAAGATGCAGAAACCCTGACGCTTGGTCGGCTCGACCACCTGCGTCAGTTCGAGTTTTCCTTCAGTGATGACCGCCATCTGGCCTGGCGCCACCTCCTGCAGGAATTCGGCGCCGATGATGTCCAGGGCGCAGCTTTCCGAGGCGAGCGTATAATTGCCGTCCTCGAATTTGCCTATACAGAGGGGTCTTACGCCCCACGGGTCGCGAAAGCCGACAACCTTGCCGCGGCTTAAGATAACCACCGAGAAAGCGCCCTTGATCCTGGGCATGCAGGCCGCCACGGCTTCGCGGATGTCCTCCGCCGGGTGGCTGGCGATCATTGCCGCCAGCAACTCGCTATCGCTTGTGGAAGTAAGCTTGAAGCCCAGCGGCCCCATCTCTTCCCGCAGCTCGGAGGTGTTGACAATATTGCCGTTGTGAGCTAGTGCCAGTGTGTGGCCGTTGCGATTGAGACAGACGGGTTGCGCGTTGGCCCAGCGAGTGGAGCCTGTCGTCGAATAACGCACGTGGCCGATAGCGGCCTGGCCCGAGAGGCTCTTTAGAATATCTTCCTTGAACACCTGTGACACCAGGCCCATGTCCTTGATGGCCGTAAGGTGGCCATCGTCGGAGACGGCGATGCCCGCGCTCTCCTGGCCGCGATGCTGCAGGGCGAAAAGGGCGAAGAAAGCCAGACGGCTGACTTCGCGGCCCGGCGCCACTACTCCGAAAACCCCGCAGGCCTCTTCCGGCTTGTCGGGCCTGGCCAGTTCGTCCGGCGCCGTGCACTGTTGATGCTTCCTGGTATCAGTTAAAAATTCTATCTGCTGCATGCGACGTAGGTTTCCGTTTTTCAAAATTAACCAGCATCTCCTATCAGGGTTTCCAGCGCTGTCTCCCAGGCGTGCTTTATCTGGGCAACCGGTATATCGATCTGATCCGCGCCGCCCGACTTTATCTTGAGTCTGTCGCCCCCGACGCGGCCGATCACAGTCTTCGGCAGATCCAGCGCCAGCTGTGCAAAAGCCTCGAGGTCTTTTTCCGCGACCGTTATCACGATCAGACCCGGCGCCTCACCGAAAAGCAGCAGGTCGGCGCGCTGATTTGATTCCAGCTCGACAACCGCGCCCATGCCTCCCTGTATCGCTGACTCGGCCAGACAACATGCCAGACCGCCGTCGCTGACATCATGCGCGCTTTTTGCCACTCTCTCCAGAATAGACTCTCTTACGAGCAATTGCAGCTTCTTTTCCATATCGAGGTCGACATCGGGAATACGACCCGCCACCTCGCCATGGATGCGCAGCTGGTATTCAGAGCCGTCGGCCATCGGACGGGCGTTACCCAGAAGGATGATGACGTCGCCCTCATCCTTGAAATCGGGAGTCTGGATAAGCCGGACGTCCTCGACGATTCCCATCATGCCGACCACCGGATTGGGATAGACCGCCTGTCCGAAACTCTCGTTGTAGAAGCTCACATTACCGCCGGTCACCGGGGTATCGAAGGCTTCACAGGCCTCAGACATGCCCTCGACCGCTTCACCGAACTGGTAATATATCTCGCCCTTCTCCGGGTTGCCGAAGTTAAGGCAGTTGGTGATGGCGAGCGGCTTGGCTCCGGCGCAGGAGAGGTTGCGTGCCGCCTCGGCCACCACGGAACGGGCGCCGCGGCGTGGATCCAGGTAGCAGCGCCGGCCGTTGCCATCCGTAGTCAGCGCGATCCCCTGCCGCCGGCCTTTAAGGCGCAGCACCGCGGCCGAAGCCCCCGGCCAGAGGGCGTTGTTCGTCTGCACCATATGGTCGTACTGCCTGTAAACCCAGCTTTTGTCACAAATATTTGGTGAGCGCAACATCGTGGTCAGCGTCTCGTTGAGGTCGGTGGGCTTCGTATAATGATCTTCCGCCAGCGGCTCGTCGACCTCGTGGGCAGGACGGACGGCTTTGACTATATATGTCGGTGCGTCATCGACCAGCGCGTCGACCGGCATGTCGGCGATAAGCTCATCGCCGTTGAACACCCGCAGGCTGTGCGAGTCCGTCACCTTGCCGATGACGTTCGCGTCGAGGTCCCACTTGGCGCAGACGGCCATGACCTCATCCTCGAGCTCTGGCTTGATCAGCGCCAGCATGCGCTCCTGGGACTCGGAGATCATGATCTCAAAAGGCTCCATGCCCTGCTCGCGCAGGGGGACCCGGGAGATATCCATGTCGATGCCGACGCCGCCCTTGCTGGCCATCTCGCTGGAAGAGCTGGAAAGCCCGGCCGCGCCCAGGTCCTGGAGCGCCACCAGAAGACCTTTGTCGCGCATCTCCAGGCAGGCCTCGAGCAGCTTCTTCTCGGTGAAAGGGTCTCCCACCTGAACCGTGGGCCGTTTCTCCTGGGCGGTCTCATCGAACTCGGCCGATGCCAGGATGCTGGCGCCGCCGATGCCGTCACGCCCGGTGGTGGAGCCGATAAGCACGATAAGGTTGCCCGGACCCTCGGCTTTTGCCTTTAAAATCTTGTCCTGCTCGACCAGACCGACGCACATGACGTTGATCAGGCAGTTGCCCTCGTAGGGGTCTTCAAAATGGATCTCGCCACCGACGGTAGGGATGCCCATGCAGTTGCCGTAGGCGGCGATGCCCTCAACCACGCCCTCCAGCAGGTACTTCTGCCGCGCCTTTTCCAGAGAGCCGAAATGCAGCGGGTCGAGGTTGGCGACCGGGCGCGCTCCCATCGCGAAAATGTCGCGGACGATGCCGCCGATGCCCGTGGCCGCTCCCTGGAACGGCTCGATCGCGGACGGGTGATTATGGCTCTCGATCTTCATCGCCACGGCCAGACCTTCACCTATGTCGATGATACCCGCGTTCTCTCCGGGGCCCTGCAGGATGCGCTCGCCGCTCGTGGGAAAGCGTCCCAGCAGCGGCCGCGAATGTTTGTAGCCACAGTGCTCGCTCCACATCAGTGAGAAGACGGCAAGCTCGGTGTAGTTGGGCTCGCGGCCGAGGCGGTCGCAGATATCGCGGTATTCCTTGGCTTTGAGACCGAGAAGTTCGTATGCGGGCTTCTGTTCGGCTGGTTTGGCGGTCATCTGGCCGTCCTTTGAATACCGTTTGTCATCATGAGCCGAAGCGAGGCGAAGGCGAAGGATCTGGATTCTTCGTCGCTGTCGCTCCTCAGAATGACATGCATCTTGTCATCCTGAGCGCGCCTTTTGTCATCCTGAGAGTGCCTTTTGTCATCCTGAGCGCAGCGAAGGATCTGGCAGGCAGTTATCATGACCCGTTTCCCGCCACTGCCCGGATAATCGACTCAAAGACGCCCCGCCCGTCGATGCCACCGATGACTTCATCGCAAACACGTTCCGGGTGAGGCATCAAACCGAAGACGTTGCCGTCGCGGTTGCAGACACCGGCGATGCTGGAAAGCGATCCGTTGGGGTTTGCCGCCGCTGTCGTTTCGCCGTCCTCGTCGCAATAGCGCACCACTACCTGCCGGTTGGCTTCCAGCTGGGCCAGGCCATCGTCATCGATAAAGTAATTGCCCTCATGGTGAGCGATCGGCACCTTGATTATCTGACCACGATCATAACTTGTGGTAAAAGTAGTTTCGCTGTTCTCCACCCGCAGGTTCACTAGCTTGCAGACAAACTTAAGACCTTCGTTCTGATGCATGGCGCCCGGCAGCATGCCGGCTTCCAGCAATATCTGAAAACCGTTGCAGATTCCTATGACCAGGCCGCCTTCGTCCGCGAAGCGTTTCACGGACTTCATGATCGGCGAGAAGCGGGCGATCGCGCCGCAGCGCAGGTAGTCGCCGTAAGAAAATCCGCCGGGCAGGATGACGCAGTCCAGGTCGCTGATCTGGGTATCTTTATGCCAGAGATAGCGGGCCGTGGTGCCGGAGAAGGAGCGCACGGCATCGTAGCTGTCGGCATCGCAGTTGGATCCGGGGAATACCACGACGCCGAAGCGTAAGGGCGTTACTTCAGTTTGTGATGAGGCAGACACTATTCGGGCACTAGCTCGAATTCAAAGTCCTCGATGATGGGATTCGCCAGCAACTGGTGGCACATCTCGTCGACGGCCTTGCCTGCCGAATCGCCGTCGGGCAGTTCCAGTTCGATGTACTTGCCCACGCGCACGTTGGTTACGCCTTCAAACCCCAGCGCCGGCAGCGAGCGCTCGATGGTCAGCCCCTGCGGATCGAGGATGCCTGCTTTCGGCGTGATATAGATTTTGGCTTTCATATTTATCCCTTTCACGACAGTGATTGAGCCATGAAGCAGATCCTTCGCTGCGCTCAGGATGACAACACGTGCCACCTCAGGATGACAATATCTATACTCTGTATGACAATTCATGCCACCTCAGGATGACAACATCATTGTCATTCCCAGGAGCATCCGCGGCGAAAAATCTAGCTCTCCACCCTGTTCAGCATTTCCTTATACGCTTCCTCGACGCCGCCCAGATCGCGGCGAAAACGGTCCTTGTCGAGCTTTTCGCGGGTTTCTGAATCCCAGAAGCGGCATGTGTCGGGGCTGATCTCGTCGCCGAGGATGATGTTGCCCTCGACGTCTTTGCCAAATTCAAGCTTGTAATCAACAAGGATGACCTTGCGCTCGGCGAAGAATGCGCTAAGCACCTCGTTGACCTTCAGCGCCAGGCGTCCGATTTCCTCGCGCTCGGAAGCGGTCACGAGCTCCAGCTCCTCGATATGCGCGTCGGTGATGAGCGGATCGCCCAGGGAATCATCCTTTAAGAAGAACTCCAGCATCGGCTTCTTCATCTTTGCGCCTTCCTCGAAACCGAGGCGCTTGCAGATACTGCCGGCGGCGTAGTTGCGCACCACGACCTCGACGGGAAACATCTCAAGCCGCTTGCACAGCAGCGTATCCTCGGCGGTGCGCTCCACCAGCTGCGTGGCCACGCCGTTCTCCTCCAACAGCTCGAACAGCCGTGTGGATATCGCCGCGTTGCGTACACCCTTATGGGCTATCTGGCCTTTTTTCTTGCCGTCAAAAGCAGTCGCGTCGTCCTTGAACTTCTGGGAAACCAGCGCCGGGTCGTCGGTGGAATATACGATCTTGGCCTTGCCCTCGTATAGAACTTCAGGCGTCATATAAAACTCCGTTTGTTTTTGTCATCCTTAACCCTTTGTCATCCTGAGCGAGATTCTTCGTCGCTTCGCTCCTCAGAATGACAACCGTAATATCATCCTGAGCGTTTGTCTGTCATCCTGAGCGAAGCGAAGGATCTCGGGTAAATCCGGGATTCTTCGGCGCTGTCGCACCTCGGAATGACACTCATTGTTACCCTTGTTGCCATTCCTAGACCTCCAGCTTTTCAAGACGCGTGAAGACGACGCCGATGTTTTCCAGGTAGCGGGAAGGGTCGAAGCAGCTGTCCAGCTCGGCTTCGGAGAGGGATGCTCTGACGGTTTCGTCTTTATTCAGCAGGTCCTTAAAACTGGTCTTGTCCTGCCAGGCCTTCATGGCGCTGGTCTGGACGACCCGGTAGGCCTCCTCGCGGGAGAGCCCCTTGTCCACCAATTTTAGCAGAACCGATTGGGAGAAGACCAACCCGTAACTGGACCAGAGATTGTCCTTCATGTTCTGGGGATAGACGATCAGGTTCTCCATCAGATCGGCAAACTTGTAAAGCATGTAATCGAGCAGGATGGTGCTGTCGGGCAGGATGACACGCTCGGCTGATGAGTGCGAGATATCGCGCTCGTGCCAGAGCGCCATGTTCTCCATCGCTACCAGGGAGTTGGCGCGGATAATACGCGCCTGGCCGCACATGCGCTCGCTGATGATGGGATTGCGCTTGTGTGGCATCGCCGATGAGCCTTTCTGCCCCGGTTTGAACGCCTCTTCGGCCTCGAGAACCTCGGTGCGCTGCAGGTGACGTATCTCGGTGGCGAACTGCTCGATGGAAGAAGCGACGATGGCCAGCACCGTCATGAACTCGGCGTGACGGTCGCGCTGGATAACCTGGGTCGTGGCCGGCGCCGGCAGGAGGCCGAGGTTGTGACATACTTCTTCCTCGATGTCCGGCGGGATCATGGCGTAAGTGCCGACGGCCCCGGAGATCTGCCCCACGGCGACGGCGTCACGCGCCCGCTCCAGCCGCTCGATATTACGCGCCGTCTCAAAACACCAGACCGCCAGCTTGAGGCCGAAGGTGATGGGTTCGGCGTGGATGCCATGGCTGCGGCCGATCATGACGGTATCCTTGTGCTCAATCGCCCGCTTTTTCAATACTCCCAGCAGGTGCCTTAAGTCGAATATCAGGATATCCGCGGCGCGCTTGAGCTGCAGCGCCAGACCGGTATCGAGCATGTCCGAAGAGGTCATGCCGTAATGGATGTACTTGGAGGCCTCGCCGACGTGCTCGCCGACGTTGGTGAGGAAGGCGATGACGTCGTGGCGGGTTTCTTTCTCTATCTCGAGGACGCGAGCCACGTCGAAGGCGGCTTTTGCCTTGATCTCGGCCAGGGCCGCGTCCGGTATCAGTCCCCGCTCCGCCCAGGATTCGCAGACGGCGAGCTCCACCTCAAGCCAGGTGGCCATGCGGCTCTCGTCGCTCCAGATAGCGCTTATTTCAGGGCGTGAATACTTGGGAATCATAACGCCACTTATTATTTAACGAACCGGCCTCAGTTTCCACCCAGTAAATTCCATACCGGCGATAAGCAGCGATAATACGGTCGGGTATGGGTCCGCGGGCGGCCTTGCGATCAGCCATGCCTGTACTCCGGCCAGCTCGCCTGGCGGCGACTTTCCCTTATTTCCTCTCGATAGCCACCGAGTTGATGCAATATCTCTTGCCCGTCGGGGGTGGGCCGTCCTCGAAAACATGGCCCAGATGAGAGCCGCAGACGGCGCAATTGACCTCGGTCCGCTTCATGCCCAAACCCCGGTCGGTCCTGTATTCGATGCTGTCCTCATCCACCGGGTCCCAGAAGCTGGGCCATCCCGTGCCGGATTCGAACTTGGTGCCCGTCTTGAACAGCTCGTTGCCGCAGCATACGCAGGAGTAGATACCGTCACCCGCGGGAATGGAGCAGTCACCCGTAAACGGTGTCTCCGTTCCCTTTTCCCGGCAAACCCGGTATTGCTCCGGAGTCAGCTGCCGCCGCCACTCCTCTTCGGTCTTGTGTATTTTTTCCTTTTTCATTTGATATACGTCCTTTTATTGGCCCGACCGGGCCTTTATATCAAGGGTTCCCCTGAGCCTCGTTTGTTACACCGCCTCCGGAAACCTCGCTCGCTCTCTTGGGAAAGTACACAGCCAGGCACTGGTTCGAGCGACCGGTTTTCGGGATAATACGCTACATGGGCAACTCTAAAACTCCCGGCGAAACGGAACCGGTCAGGCTTGGCATAAGCGCCTGCCTTCTGGGCGAGAAAGTACGCTATGACGGCGGCCACAGGCTTGACCATTACCTGGCGGAAACGCTGGGGCCCTTCGTCGACTGGGTGCCGGTCTGCCCCGAGGTGGAAACGGGCCTGGGCGTACCCCGTGAGCCGATGCGCCTGGTGGGTACCGCCTCGGATGCGCGCCTGGTCACGATCCGGACCCATATCGACCACACAAATGACATGCGCAGATGGGCGGCCGGTCGCATCCGCGATCTCGCCGCGCAAGACCTAAGTGGTTTCATCTTCAAGAGCCGTTCACCCAGTTCGGGCATGACGCGCGTGAAGATCTACAGTGAGAGCGGCGTAGCGGGCCCCGTGGGGTCGGGAATCTGGGCCGGCGTTTTCATGGACGCCAATCCGCTGCTGCCGGTTGAGGACGAAGGCCGCCTGCGCGACGCCGGTACCAGAGAGAACTTCATCGAGCGGGTATTCGTGTGGCAACGCTGGCTGCTGCTGCTCAAGCAGAGGCGTTCAGTTGCAAGACTGGTCGAATTCCACGCCGATCACAAGTACCTGATCATGGCCCACAGCCCGGCGCATCTGCGGCAACTGGGAAGGATCGTGAGCGGCTCTAAGTTCACGCAAGGAAAGAAAACGGCTGCAAAAACCGTGCCCTCAGGCAAGCGCTCCACCTCGACGGCCAATGAACTCTACAACGCCTACCTCCCTCCGCTGATGGAGGCATTAAGATTACAGGCTACGGTGAAAAAGAACGTCAACGTCCTCACGCACTTGATGGGCTACTTCAAGCGCACGCTGGCGCCGGATGAAAAACAGGAACTGCTCGGCGTCATCGGGGATTATCATCGCGGCCTTACGCCACTCATCGTGCCGGTCACGCTCATCCGGCACTACGTCCGCAAATACGACGAGCCTTATCTGTCCCGTCAGCTTTATCTAAGCCCGCACCCCGCCGAGCTGATGTTGAGGAATCACGTATAGGTGATGGACCTGCGGCGGAAGGACCGGCTCGCGCCTGCAGGCTGCGGAGGAAGGAATCACCCGGTCCCCCAATGAATACGTCTAACGTCCCAGACGAAAGCAATACAAGCTGAAAATCAGACATCTCATATTTAAGGTTTTAAAAATATCCGGGCTGGTTCTTCTCGGCCTGTTCTTGATCCTGCTGCTCATCGCCCTGTTCCCGATGAATACGGGAGACCTGACATCGCACCCGAACCCGGCCAACACATATGAGGAGGCGGCAGGTCGCGTACAGGCGATCATCGACGCCGAAAACGGAGTGGTTTGCGATATCTGCGGCACCCGCTTTTATACACATGGCGGCAAGACCGCAAAAGTAGTGGTGCTGATCCATGGACTGACGAACTCTCCCAGGCAATTCGAGGAGCTGGGGCAGCAACTCTTCAACGACGGCTATAACGTGTTTATTCCCAGGCTGCCATATCACGGCCTGAAAACGCACACCGTTTCCGAGCTGGGAAACACAAAGCCCGAGGACTTAAGCACGTTTGCCGACTATACCGCCGATATCGCCACCGGCCTTGGAGATGAAGTGACCGTGGCAGGACTTTCCGGCGGCGGAACCGTAGCCGGATTCATCACCCAGAACCGCGGCGATGTCGATAAGACCGTGCTGATCGCCCCATTGTATGGCATGAGCGGCGTACCTCCGTTTGCCAACACTATGGCGGGAAACCTTTTCTCCCGGCTGCCCGACATCGACTTCTCGTCTTCTTCCGAACCGCCCAGGGAAAGCGTTTACTTGGGCTGGTCAACCCATGGTGTGGCGGAGTATCTCATACTGTCGCGCGTGGCCCGGCCCGATGGAGATAACTCTTCCTCAGCAGTCAGAAACATAACGGTGATAACCAACGCCAGCGACCACACGGTCAATAACGGCATGACGCAGGACGTCGCGGCGGCATGGGAGAGTACGGGGGCAAAGATAACACGGTACGAATTCGCCCAGGACCTGGATCTGCCCCACGACTACATAGACATATCAGCCATAGGTGACAAAAGCGT
Organism: Thermoleophilia bacterium; assembly: GCA_041660545.1. GTDB lineage: Bacteria > Actinomycetota > Thermoleophilia > BMS3ABIN01 > BMS3ABIN01 > JBAZWE01. The sequence continues at coordinate 2,917 of JBAZWE010000048.1, read as the reverse complement.
ATGGATCTACCCGATCCTCATTAATCTCATCGAGTCCGGCTGAGCATCGCACTTGCCGGGAACATCCCGGCTATTGCTCGACGCTGAACGCCCCGCCCTGTCTCTGCAACGAGTCGCCATCACTGCCGACCGCTAGTATTCCTCTCCTTCATATTCAAATATGGATCATTTAATCTTCCGGTTCCTGGTGTCCACAATTTGTTCACGTTAGAACGATTGGGGGTATGTATCTATGAATTAAAGACCCGCGTCACAATGTACAGGGCGCGTGACCGGAAAGGACGGATGAAATGACAACTGAGAGAGCCATGTTCGCCGCGGGCTGTTTCTGGGGAGTCGAATCGGCGTTCAACCGGTTACCGGGGGTAACACAGATAGCTGTCGGCTACTCGGGCGGCAGTACCTTAAACCCGACCTACGAGGATGTCTGCACCGGCAGGACGGGCCACGCGGAGACCGTGCTTGTGGAATTCGACCCCGGGGTTATCTCCTATGAAAAACTGCTGGATGTTTTCTGGGAGATTCACGACCCGACGACGCCGAACCGGCAGGGTCCGGACCGCGGGACCCAGTATCGTTCGGTAATCTTCTTTTTCACGCCCGAACAGAAAAAAGCCGCCAGGCTCTCGAAGGAAAAACTGCAGGCAGGCGATTATTATCCCGACCCGGTCGTCACTGAGATACACCCCGCGGGCGCTTTTTATAAGGCCGAAGAATACCACCAGCGATATAACGAAAAACACGGAAAGCTAAGCTGTGGATAACGTTGACACAGTGGGCGCGCGGAAAAAATATGCGAACCTGCGCCGCTTCAACGCCATCATGGGATTTCTTCATCTTGCCCAGGGCGCGCTGATGCTGATTCTGAGCACCCGTTTCGCGCTCCCCATAACCACGCAATACCTCAGATTCGACAAGTCATCCCTCAAGCTGGTGCCCGATCTGCAGGAGCCCTATTCCCTGCGCATCGCGCCGCTGGTCGCCATCTTCCTGCTGCTCTCGGCCCTGGCTCACTTCTGCCTGGCGTCCTTCGGTTACGAATGGTACGTCAGGAACCTGAAACAGCACATCAACAAGGCACGCTGGTGGGAGTATTCGGTGAGCTCATCGATAATGATCGTGTTGATCGCGATGCTGGTGGGGGTCTACGACTTATCGAGCCTGATCCTCATCTTCTGCATCAACGCCTGCATGATCTTCTTTGGCTACATGATGGAGCTGCATAACCAGACCACGAAAAAAACAGACTGGACGGCGTTCCTGTTCGGCTGTTTCGCCGGCATCGTACCCTGGATAGTTATCGTGCTCTACACGATAGGCGCGAACCATGCGGTGGATACTTCGGTACCGAACTTCGTCTACGGCATCATGATCTCACTCTTTGTCTTCTTCAACATCTTTGCCGTAAACCAGTTCCTGCAATACAAGAAGGTGGGACGCTGGCGTGATTATCTCTATGGCGAGAGGATGTATATCATCCTCAGCCTGGTAGCCAAGTCGGCCCTGGCCTGGCAGATGTTCTTCGGTACAATGCGGCCGGTGTGATTGAACGCTCTAGACGACTGTCAGAATTTTAGCGGCCATGATGGCGGCGTTCTTCGACCCGTTTATCGCCATGCAGGCCACGGGGACGCCGGGCGGCATCTGAACGATGGAAAGCAGTGAGTCCATTCCACCAAGATCCTTGGTCATGATGGGTACGCCGATGACAGGCAGACTGGTCATGGAGGCTATGACTCCGGGAAGCGCGGCCGCCTTTCCAGCGCCGGCGATTATAACCTTAAGGCCGCGTCCGGCCGCACCTTCGGCGTAAGCCGCAACTTTCCTGGGATCGCGGTGGGCGCTCAATACCTTTGTCTCAAAGGGAATCTCGAGCCGGGTGAGCTCGTCGCAGGCAGCTTGCATCACCTCGATATCGGATTCGCTGCCCATTACTACTCCCACCATAACTTCCGTCATATCAACTGCCTCCATTAATGGTTCTAGTTCTTCCAGCGTGTCGGTCATACTATCCTCCCGGGAACAGAACTGGTTATTCTGCGGGATACTTTCAGGATTTCACGGGATTATCCTGCGCATCCGAGCCCGGCCGAGCCCCTCGCGGAGCCAGACGGGCGCCTATCTCTCTGAAGCGGACGGTTCAGAAGCGATGTCTTTGCGGAACTGCATGCCATCAAACCGCACCTGCCGTACCGCTTCGTATGCCTTGTCGCGAGCCGCGGTAAAAGTCGGCGCCAGCGCGCTTACGGCAAGCACTCTGCCGCCGTTGGTCACGAAACCGTCTGCCTCACCGGCGGTTCCGGCGTGATATACCTCGACGCCGGGAAGGCCGCCATCTTCATCCAGCCCGCTGATCGGGTCGCCCTTGCTCGATGAAAGCGGGTAACCGGCCGAGGCCATGATAACGGTGACGCAGCGGTCTTCCTTCCATCGCAGCCTGTGCCCGGCCAGGGTTCCATCAGCGCAGGACAGCATCAGTTCGACCAGGTCGTTCTCCAGACGCGGCAGGATAGCCTGGGTCTCCGGGTCGCCGAAACGGGTGTTGAACTCGAGTACTTTGGGTCCGGCTGCGGTCAGCATCAGCCCGGCGTAAAGCACCCCTTTAAATTCGATGCCGCGTTTTTTCAGTTCGGCTATCACGGGGCGATGGACTATCTCGATAATATCGTCAACAAAACCCGGTGGCACCCTGGGAACAGGGCTGTAGCATCCCATGCCACCGGTGTTGGGACCATGGTCACCGTCGAAGATCCGCTTGTAGTCCTGGGCGGGCTCCAGCGGCAGGATGGTTTCACCGTCGCAGAGAGCCAGTACCGAAAGCTCGTGGCCGACCAGGCATTCTTCCACCAGTACGTCAAGTCCGGCATCTCCGAAGGAGCGGTCGATAAAGCACTGGCGCAGGGCGTCCTCGGCCTCC
>JBAZWE010000047.1:0-14785 GCA_041660545.1 Thermoleophilia bacterium | reverse complement strand
GTGTCAGGTGCGGGCACAATGGTCGATATTATTGGTGCCCATCACCACCCTTACGAACTTCTGCATCAGCCAGTTTTCTTCGTTGGTGCAGCGGGCTGAACTCAAAGCGGCGAAGGCATCGGTGCCCTCCCGCTCTTTTATTTCCTTAAAGCTCGCGGCCACCAGACCAAGGGCTTCATCCCAGGAGGACTCTTCCAGAACACCGTTCTTCCTCACAAGTGGCGTGGTCAGCCGCTCGGGACTGTTGATCATATCCGTGTGGAATCTTCCCTTTACGCAAAGGGCGCGGTTGTTTACCGGCGAATCAGCGTTGGTGGTCACACCGACGACCTTGCCGTTCTTGACGTTAAGATCGAAGTTGCAGCCGGTACCGCAGAGCGGGCAGGTGGTCCTCACCCGGTTGATCTCCCATTCGCGGTGATTCTTCAGCTGGGCGTTGACCAGGGCGCCGGTAGGACAGACATCGATGCACTGACCGCAGGAAACGCAACCCGAGTCCCTGTAGGTCTCTCCCCTCAGCTCGGGGTAATCGGCATCGTCTACCTTGTATACATGGTATTGCTCAAGCTCGTCGCAGATGCGGACACAGTTATGGCACTGGATGCAGCGCTTGCGGTCCAGCTCAAGAATAGGCGACCCGTCGAAGAGTGGGAACTCGCCCTCTCCCTTGAACTCGGTCGTGCTGGCGCCATAACGGATACAAAGGCGCCGCAGCTCGCAATCGGCGACAGCGTGGCAGGTGCATTGCATGCAGCGGGCGGCCTCGGCCCTGGCCGCGTCTTCGTCGTAACCCAGCTCGATCTCATCAAAATTGTTGCGCTTGGCCACGGCAAGTTCGGGCATTTGGCAGCGCTTTTCGTCTGAAAGGGGCTTGGCGCCGATCTCAAACAGCTTCGGCCGGCGCCGCTTGAGGCCCGCCGCGGCCGAAGCGCAGACTTCATGGGGATCCTTTCCGGCCAGATAAGCATCGATTGCTACCGCTGCCCGGCGCCCGGCGGCTATGGCTTCCACGACCGTGGCGGGACCGGTTTCGCAGTCGCCGCCGGCAAAGATGCCTTCCACGCTGGTCGCCAGAGTGCGCTGGTCGGCCTCGATAGTGCCCCATTTACTCAAAGTAAGAGCCTCTTCCAGACCTTCCCGATCGACCTGCTGACCTATGGCCAGGATGATAGTGTCCGCGTCAACAGTAAAATCAGAACCCTCTATAGCTTCCGGACTACACCGGCCGCTCTCATCAGGTTCACCCAGCTCCATCTTCTGGCACAGAACACACGAGGCACGGCCCTCGTCGCTTACGACTTTGAGCGGCGCCGTCAAAAGCGACAGCTTTGCGCCTTCAGCCTCGGTTTCGTTTACCTCTTCCTTCGTGGCGGGCATCTCGTCCCGGGAGCGGCGATAGACCACCGTGACCTCGTCGGCTCCGAGGCGAAGGGCCGATCTGGCCGCATCCATGGCGGTAAAGCCGCCGCCGATGATCAGCGTCTTGCCCAGCGGGATATTCCAGTCGCCGCTATTGCTGCGGGCGAGAAAATCAACGGCTGAATATACGCCGGGGATGTCGGCGTTATCGATCCGCCCGGTCGATCCCTGCTGAGCGCCGATTGCCAAGTAGATGGAGTCGTAACCGTCCGATTTCAGACTCTCGATTGTGAAATCCTTGCCCAGGCGCTGGTTGAGCCTCAGATCGACCCCCAGCGCGAGGATATCGTCGACCTCTTCCTGGATGACACTACGGGGAAGACGGAAAGGTGGTATGCCGGTGAGCGTCATGCCACCAGCCAGGGAGTTTGCTTCGAATATGGTCACCGCGTGTCCGTCAAGGGCCAGGTAATAGGCGGCGGAAAGACCGGAGGGCCCGGCGCCGATGATGGCGATCTTCTTGCCTGTGGGCGCCGCAGTCTCCTCATGAATCCTGGAGCCGTCGGCAAGCGACTTGTCGCCGGCAAAACGCTTCAGCTGACATATGGCGACCGGCTCTCCGTCTATCTGGATACGACGGCAGACGCTTTCGCAGGGGCGCGGACAGACCCGGCCGATTATTCTCGGCAGCGGCAACCTCCGCTTGACGATCCTGATCGCTTCGGCATCGTCACCCCGGGCGATAGCCGCCAGATAGGCGGGGATATCGATACGCGCCGGGCAAGCGTTATGGCAGGGGGGTTCGCAGTAGGCGTTATGCCGGGTCAGATACTCGTTTAGTTTCTTCCGGCGGGCCTCGGCGATCTCCGGACTCTCACTGATTACTTCCATGCCGTCGGCCACAGGCGTCTGGCATGAATTGACGATGCCGTAATCGACGATCTCGACCAGGCACAGGCCGCAACGGCCGGATGGCGCCAGGCGAGGATCGCTGCAAAGGGTGGGTATCTCGATACCGTTAGCCTGCGCTGCTTCCAGGATGGTCATGCGAGGATTTACCTGAAGGTAACGCCCGTCAATGAAGAACTTTACAAGAGGGCCACCTTCGGAAATGATTTCGTGATGAGGTAGATCGGCCATTTAATTCCCTTTCTGACATCGGCGAAACGTCCGGTGGAAGGCTCCGTAGATGAAAAAACACCCAAGCCATCCAAATATATCTGGAGGCCCAGGCGTCCGGCCAATCGGCTGGTGTTGTCGCCAGCGAAGATGCTCCCGAGTGGTTATCCACTGAACGCCAGTCACACCTCTGTGGGCAAGACTATCAGAATAGTTTTTTCAAATGCAAGGGGTAGCGGGCAAATTCCCACCGACGCTATACCTGATTTTGAGGGATTTCGGGCAAATTCCCGGGAAAGCGTTATCGCCGGGCGCACTCCCCGCCGGTGCCTCCCAGGAGTTCCAGGGCGTGTCCGAGCACCGGACCGATGACCGCAAAAGATTCTTCGCAGGCCTTCGGGCTGCCGGGAAAGTTGATGATCAGAGTGTTGCCGCAAATACCACTCACCGCTCGGGAAAGCATCGCCCGCGGCGTGATCTTCATGGATTGGGCGCGAATCGCCTCGGCGAAACCAGGAGCCTCGCGCTCGATAACTTCCAGAGTAGCCTCGGGAGTTACATCTCTTAGCGCAACACCGGTGCCGCCGGTGGTGATGATCAGATCAACACGTTGCGGGCCGCATAATTCATGCAGTCGGGCTGCAATCTGGTCGCGCTCGTCGGGGACTATCGCCCTCATTACCGATGCCGCACCCAGCTCCATGAGCAGCCGCTCCAGAATGTCCCCGCTATCGTCCTTGCGTTCCCCATCGACACCCCTGTCGCTAACGGTGATAACGGCGGCGCTGAAACTCATGCCCCCACCTCATCCATCAGAACGATCGCGTCGCCATCGGTGATGGTACCGCCTTCGATCACTTTGACAAAAATACCCTCACGCGGCATCACACAATCGCCCGCCTTCTGGTAAATCTCGCAACGGTTGTGGCACTTCTTGCCGATCTGGGTGACCTCGACCAGTGCCGGTCCCAGCCGGATGAGCGTCCCCACCGGCAATGAAGGCAAGTCGATACCTTCCGTGGTGATGTTCTCGGCAAAACCTCCGGGGCCGACATCGATGCCTTTGCCTCTCATGCTGGCGATGCTCTCAACCGCAAGCAGGCTGACCTGCCGGTGCCAGTCTCCCGCATGCCCATCTCCGACAATGCCATGCCCGGCCCGAAGCGAGGCAGATCCGGCCGGCTTTTTACGCTCGCCCCTGGCGTCAGAAATATTTATCGAGATTATCGATGCCATGTTTTCAATCTTTCCCTTAATAACAGTCTTCTGCCGAACGGCGGGATGTTTCCGCGTAACGGCTGTCGAAGACTGAAGTGAAGCGGGAACATCCCGCCGTTCCACACAATCCCAGACTTCACACCAATAAATCAGACTCTTCATTAACTGAGGTGGAGCTAAAAGCACAACCGCCCATTCTGCACTGTGCCAAAGAAATCTCTATCCCGATTTCCCCCCAAGCTTCTCCAGCAAACGAATATCACTGATGATCATCCCCTTGTCCACCGCCTTACACATGTCATACACAGTCAGCAGCGCGACCGAGACCGCCGTAAGCGCCTCCATCTCAACCCCGGTCTTACCCGTAAGTCCCGCCGCAGCTTCGACAACGAGCGCCGAATCTTCGGTATCAAGAGTAAAATCAACAGCAATACCTGTCAGATTGAGCGGATGGCACATGGGGATCAACCGCGAGGTCTCCTTGGCGGCCATGATCCCCGCCACCCGGGCTACCGCCAGCACATCCCCTTTGGGAATTGCCTTCCGGGCAAGGAGTATCAGGGTCTCCGGCGCCATGGAGATCCGGCCGCGAGCGCGTGCCGTGCGCTTTGTATCCGGCTTGCCGCCGACGTCGACCATGCGCGCCCTTCCCTCAGCATCGATATGGGTCAATCCGTTTTCGTTTTTTGAGTCCCCCACGTCATCCTCCGATCTGTGACATCGTTCGCGCTCCCGGCGTTGAGCCGTGTCGATCAAACTTTTTGCTGTTCATGGAAGCGAGGATCATATTGGTAAGCTCCTTCCGTTTCCCGGCGATAAACGGACGTACATCCAGTTCATCATCACAGAAGAGACAGTTACGCAGCTTCCCGTCGGCGGTCAGACGCAGCCGGTTACAGTGAGAGCAGAAATGGTCGCTCATGGAGCTGATAAAACCTATCGTGCCCCGGGCCCCTTCGTACTGGAAATAGCGAGCCGGTCCGGCGCCACCGGGAGAGGCCACCGGTCGCAGCCTGCCATACGCCTCCAGCTTTGCCAGCAGACGCGCGCGGGGAACGAACTTCCACAAACCGCTGCCAAGCCGCCGGCCTATGGGCATGAATTCGATGAAACGCACATGCAGGGGGCGCTCCCGGATCAGTTCCACGAAATCGTCCAGGTCATCCTCGATGCCCTCGAGCGCCACGGCGTTTACCTTGACTGGTGAGAATCCCGCCTCCAGCGCACTTTCAAGACCAGCCAGCACCGGACCCAGACCAGCGCCACCGGTGACTCTGGCAAAGCGTTCGGCGTTGAGGCTGTCAATACTGATATTGATACGCGAGAGGCCGGCCGCCTTGAGCGCCCGAGCCTGGCTTTCCAGCAGGGAACCGTTGGTGGTAAGCGACAGGTCGTCTACCCCTGGAATCCCGGCCAGACGGTCTACGAGAGTCGCGCAATCGCGGCGCACCAGCGGTTCGCCGCCGGTTATGCGCACCCGTGACACCCCGGCGCCGACCGCGGCCTGCGTGAATCTGACTATCTCTTCAAAACTAAGGATCTCGTCATGTTTCCTGTAGCTGATACCTTCGGGCGGCATGCAATAGGTGCAGCGGTAGTTGCATCGGTCGGTGACCGAAACGCGCAGGTAATCGATAGTATGACGTTCCTTATTCGGGCGCATCACTTCTCCAGTAGGGCGCCGAACCCGTAACGGGTCATGATCAGACCGGCGACAGCCCCAACGTCCTCCAGGTCGAAAACCGGGACATCGTGGGCCGCATCAGGATAATCCGAGACGACCGCCAGAAGCTCTGACTCGGAGCAGACCAGATTCCTGGAGCGTGCGCGGCGGCAAACCTCGATCCTGTCAGCAGTGGATTTCTTGAAACCCTCACCGATCACGAGGTCGACACCGGCGCCGACGGTTGCATAAAGTTCGTCGAGGCTCTTTTCAGCCTCGACTTGTTCCACTACAGCCATGGCTTTTGGAGAAGAGATAGCCACCCGCCTGGCTCCCGCCTTTGACAGCCGCCAGGTATCGGTGCCCTCCCTGTCCATGGTAAACCCATGCGCATCGTGCTTGATGCAGGCGACATCTACACCCCGCCGCCCAAGCTCGGGGATGAGTTTCTCCAGGAAACTGGTCTTGCCGGAATCAGATTTGCCCACGAAGCAGAGCAGAGGCGGCCTGGGAGGGGACTTATCCATTTGCGTGGCCTGATCATGATGCCCATGCATGCGGGGAACGAGCCCGGCAGCCTCTTCCAGTTCCGCGATCGTATTGACATTCAAAAAAGCAATGTCGGGGTCACAAATTGGCGTCAATTCAACAATATCGACATAGCGGACGTCCAGTGAGTCGAGCAGGTTGTGAATCGAGAAGTCACCGGTTTCTATCTGCTTTCGCATACGCCCCAGGCAGGCACGGGAATAGAAGGCGCAGAGCGGCTCCCGGCCACGCCGGCTCACAGGTATGACAGCATCGTGACCCGGCGCGAGCCCGGCCAGCATGCTTACCAGTCCGGGTTCGACAAACGGCATGTCGCAGGCCACCGTAAAACAGATATCATTTCGCGATGCGGCCAGCGCCGAATATATTCCGACGAGAGAAGCCTTCTGCTGATAGTGGTCGGCACAGACCGGAAGTCCGAAATCCTCGTAGGAGGCAACATCGCGCGCGACGATGAATATATCCCGGGCAAGTGGTGAAAGCGAGTCGACCAGGTGGGAAATGAGAGGCTTGCCCGCCAGCATTTTCAGCGCCTTGTCAGCGCCCATGCGGGAACTCTCACCACCGGCGAGGATGGCTATTGAAAAAGGGGACCGCGCGTCGCCAGGGCGACTCATGAGAATTCTCCTTTCCAAACACGGGAGGCCCGCCTGTTTCCGGACAGACCCTTTGGCTATCTGTCGATAACCTTCGGCAACCTTTTCATAGCCGGCGGGTCAAGGGCCGCCCGGCCTTAGAAACAGGTGCTCGGAGATATGTTTTTCGTCCATGGATGTGTTTCTGTTCGATATATATTGTATGCAACCGCTATGCTATACTTTGACAGTCATTATCCATGGTATGAAGCGGAATTTTACCACAACTCCTCCTCTGAGACAGCTCGATGATATCTTTTCCCCGTGACCGAAGAGGCTTCTGCCATACCAGTCCCGAATTCAGCAAAAGATTAAGTGTATCCATAACCCGGACCAGGACTGATACATAAACAACATGACCGCCATGAACAGGGAAACTGAAGACCAGGTACTGGTTCAAAAGAGATTCGGCCTCAGGGCCAAGATCCTCCTGCTTCTGGCCGCCATGTGCATCCTGATCATCGGCGGCTTGACTTACACCTCGATCACCACCCTCACCAATACCATCAATGCCGACGTCGAACAGCGCGCGACCATGATCGCCCAGTTCTTCAGCGCCGATGTCATCGACCAGCCCAACAAGGTCAGCTACGAGCATTTTCAGCCCGAGATCGAGAAGTTGCATGAAATGAACTCGGACATCAGCAAGATCAATGTTTATGCCCGGCGCGGAGACGAAGTGGTCAAGATCGCCAGCACGGACACAAGCCAGATCGGCGATCAGGCCAGACCTGAGGATATAGTGCCGCTGGAGACCAACCAGGTCACCCACGTTGAAATCGTAAAGAACGACCGCAAGATCATCGAAGCCGTCGCACCCATAACACTTGAGGAAGGCGACCCGGTGGCCACCATCGGCATCTACCTGTATCTTGACGCCCGTGACGACCTCATCAGGGCACAGCAGATCAGATTCATGCTGATCGGCGGTCTGAGTATCATCGGCCTGCTGCTGCTGCTTTACCTCATACTCTATTTCTTCATGGTAAAACCGGTAAACCGGCTGGCGCGGGTCACCCAGAGCGTCGCCAAAGGCGACTTCACCCAGAAGGTCGATATCAGGTCCCATGACGAGCTGGGCGAACTCGGCCGTTCCGTGAATCGGATGACCCAATCGCTTGAGGTCCAGAGCGAGCAACTTCGGGGCAAGGTAGACGAACTGGAACATGTCAACCAGAACCTGCAGTCGCGCGAACAGGAACTGCAGCTGACCAACAGGCAGCTGGAGACCGCCAACCGGTTGAAATCCCAGTTCCTGGCCACAATGAGCCACGAGCTGCGTACGCCGCTGAATTCAATCATCGGTTTCTCGGAACTCCTTGAAGACGAAACCTACGGCGGACTAAATCCCAAACAGATGAAATATATTGGCAATATCGTTGTGTCGAGCCGTCATCTTCTGCAACTTATCAACGACATCCTGGACCTCGCAAAAGTGGAATCCGGAACAATTGAGATCCATCCGGAGTCGCTTTCCCTGCATGAGGCCATGTCCATCATCAAGAGCGTGGTCGAGCCACTCGCTACCAAGAAGTCAATCAACATGACGATCAACATGGATGAGCATGTGGACACGGTCGCCGCCGATCCGGCCCGCTTCAAACAGATCCTCTATAACCTTCTCAGCAACGCCATCAAGTTCACCCCCGCTGGCGGCATGGTCTCGATGGACGTCTCCCGCAAGAACGGCACTGTCGAGATCTCGGTTTCCGACACCGGCATCGGTATCAGCCAGGAAGACCAGGAGCGCATCTTCTCCGAATTCCTTCAGGTTGAGGGCTCCTACGCGAGGAAATACGAGGGCACGGGTCTCGGCCTGGCCCTGACCAAAAAACTGGTCGAGCTTCACGGTGGCCGGATCTGGGTTGACAGCACACCGGGCAAAGGCAGCCGCTTTATCTTTACGATGCCCGATACACCCGGGTCCGGATAATCTTGATCAGTCTTTTTCAAAAAAGTCTCGAAGCCAAGATCCTCGGTCTCGTCATGGGTGTCATCGTGGTCGGGTTCGGTATATTCGCCTGGTTTGATGTCAGCCGTGATTCCCGGGACCTCAGTAATCAGAAGGAACAGAGCACCTCACAGCTAAGCTCCAACGTCGTAAACAGCATTCAGAACACCATGCTGGCAGGTGTTGGGACGAGCAAGAGCGTTATTGCCACGAACGCCCTTGAAAAGCTGAGAAGCTCACCCGAGGTTGACGGGATTGAGGTTTATTCAAACCAGGGACAGGCGGTTTTCGGAAGCTCGGACGTAAACGGCGTAGCAAGAGAACGGGTAAATTCAGTATTAAGCACGGGAGAGCCGGCCAGCTACTTCGATACCCGCGACGACAAACAGTTCCTTGTACAGGTGCTGCCACTCCCCAACGAGGCTTCCTGCCAGGCATGCCATTTCGATGGCCAGGCCAGGCGCGGGGCGGTTCTGGTCTCAAATTCAATGGCCAGTGTGACCCAGGCGATCCATGAAGACAAGGTGCGAATGGCCGAGGTGTTCTTCGGCGGTCTGTTGACACTGCTGGTCGTGCTGGGTCTGTCCCTGCGGGCCACGGTGTTGAAACCTCTCAGACAGATGGTGGGCGTCATCCACAATATTGCCGACGGCGACCTGAACGAGCGGGTCAGGGTGCAATCGCAGGACGAGGTCGGCAACCTGGCTGACAGTTTCAACAAGATGACCGAAAATCTTCAGGCCTCCCAGGACAACCTGCGGCAGGTCAACCTCCATCTCCTGGAAGCCAACCGCTTGAAGTCCGAATTCCTTTCAGTCATGAGCCATGAGCTGCGCACGCCGCTAAACGCCATCATCGGCTTCTCGGAGGTCCTCAAGGATGAGGGCGACGGCCAGATCAGCGACCGCCAGGAGAAGTACCTTGTCAATATAGAAACCAGCGGCCGCCATCTGTTGCAACTCATAAATGACATCCTCGATCTGGCCCGCGTCGGTTCTGACAGTCTGGAAATCACGCGCGAAGATATCTCGATCCCCCAGGTGATGGAGGACATACGAAAGCTTGGCCATCCCTTCGCCGCGCAACGCCGTATCTGGCTCGAAGTCCGCGCCTCCGATCCGCTGCCTCTAGTGCAGGCTGACGAGGCCAAGATAAAGCGGATATTGTATAATCTGGTAAGCAACGCCATCAAGTTCACGCCGGAAGGTGGCAGGGTAATCCTTGAAGCCCATCCCCTTAAGAATATAGTCGAGATCTCGGTGACAGACACGGGGATCGGCATCAGTCCAGAGGATCAAAAAAAGATCTTCGCAGAATTTCAGCAGCTCGACAGCACGCATTCCCGCAAGTTCGAGGGAACCGGCGTCGGGCTGGCCCTCAGCAAGAAACTCGTCGAGCAGCACGGCGGTCAGATAGGCGTTGAGAGCGAACTCGGCAAGGGCAGCAGGTTCTTTTTCACGTTACCCATGACGCCGGGAATGCGCCGCGCATCCGACCGGCGCGAAAGCGTTGTTTATCCCCAGCCGTTTATAGAAGAAGAATCCGTAAAAGGCCAGCCACTGGTTCTGGTGGTCGAGGATGACCCGCAGACAAACGAGCTGCTGAGTATCTGGCTGGGAGAAGCGAGTTACCGCGTGGCACAGGCTTATGATGGGGAACAGGCGCTAAAACTTGCGCGGGAGTTAAAACCATACGCCATAACCCTGGACATCCTGCTGCCAAAGATAGACGGCTGGCAGGTGCTGCAGGAACTGAAATCCGACCCGGATACGGAAAATATACCGGTGATAATTGTTTCAATTCTGGAAAAAAGCAGGCGGGGAATGGAGCTGGGAGCGTTTGATTATTTTGTAAAACCGGTAGAGAAGAAGGAATTATTGTGCCGCCTGGAGAGCAATCGCCTTCACGTGATGAGGATGGACATCAAACCGGACGACACGAGCAAAGGTTAGGCACAAATGGCAAAGAAAATTCTCGTTGTCGAAGATAATGAGATGAACCTGGAACTCGTAAGCGATATTCTGGTGGCTTGCGGGTATATTGTCATCCAGGCCAGCGCCGGCAAGGAAGCGTTAGAGATCGCCCGCGACCAGCAACCCGACCTTATACTGATGGATATCCAGCTGCCGGGAATGGATGGTCTTGATGTAACACGGCTGCTGAAGGAAAACGAGGATACCCGGTCGATAAAGGTTGTGGCGCTCACCGCCCATGCCATGCTTGGCGATGAGGAAAAAGCACGGGAAGCCGGCTGCAGCGGTTATATCGCCAAGCCGATCAATACACGGGAATTCGCTTCAGTGGTAGCTGGATTCCTGCGGGATAAAACGGATCAGGGAGACTGATGGCAGGCAACAATCATAACGATCGAATACTCATAGTCGACGACAGCACTCAAAACGTGCAACTGCTGGAAGCGTATCTGAGCGCGGCCGGCTACGAAGTCGTCAGCGCTTTCGACGGCAACGAGGCCATTGAGAAGCTGAACGAAAGGCCCCTGCCCGATCTCATCATACTGGACGTGATGATGCCGGGCCTCAATGGTTACCAGGTCTGTGAACATATCAAAAACTGCAACGACAGCAGACGCATCCCCGTGATGCTCCTTACCGCGCTGCAGGAGATAGATGACAAGGTCAAGGGTTTCGAGGCGGGAGCGGACGAGTTCCTGTCCAAGCCGGTTGAAAAAATGGAGCTGCTTATCAGGGTCAAGGCCCTGCTTAGGACGAAACATCTAAACGAGGACTTAGAGAGCGCCCGCGATGTCATCTATACGCTGGCGCTGGCCATCGAGGCCAACGATCCATATACACGCGGCCATTCGGAGCGGGTCGCCCATTACGGGGCGCTGCTGGCGCAACAACTTGGGCTTTCTGAAGTGCAGCAGGATGTTATCCGTAACGCGGGCATTCTTCATGACATCGGAAAGATAGGTATCAGTGAGACGATCCTGCAAAAGCCCGGTCCGCTCAATGAGAAAGAACTTATCGCAGTGCAGGATCATCCCGCCATCGGCGAAAAAATCTGCAAGCCGCTGAGATCGGCCAACCTGTTGCTCACCGTCATCCGCCACCACCAGGAGCGTTTTGATGGAGACGGTTATCCGGATCAACTCGCCGGCGAGGATATACCGATCGAGGCGAGGATCGTATCGGTGGCCGACGCTTACGACGCGATGACCTCTCCACGGCCCTACCGGCCCCCCATGTCCCAACGCCAGGTGCTTGACACTCTGCGGCGGGAGTCAGGAAAACAGTGGGACCCCCAGGTTGTGCAGGCTTTCCTGGAAATCGTCGAAGAGGAACGGCACGGGCTTGTCAGTTCATCCTAGGGCGAATACGTGCGCCGGATACCGCGATATACCTTCACAACCGGCACGCATCACCAGCCGGTTTTTCTTTTCCTGCCTAGGCCTTGGGCATAGGGACTATCGTTACCGGGCACAGGACCTCGGCGCCGACCTGCCTGGCCACACGCGAGGCCGTGCTGCCGACAAATGCTCTCTTCATGCCGCGCCTTCCTGCCGAGCCCATGATGATCTGTCCGCAATCTCCCTCTTTTGCATAAGCCATGATCTCGGTCGATGCATCACCATACCTGATGACTCTCTCCACCTCGACGCCATGCTCTTTTGCGATCGCCTCTGCCGCGTCCAGCATTTCTTCCGCGCCCTTTTTAAGCGTGTCCTCTATCTTGTCATGCATGGATTCAAACTGGCCGGTGTAACTCTCCACATCAACGACCCTTAGAACCACGACTTTATCCCCGCTCATTTTGGAAAGGTCCGCGGCCCGTTCCAAAGCTTTACGTGCCGAAGGACCGCCATCTATCGGAACCAGGATTTTTTTCATCTTCTCTCCTTCCCTTGCTGTATAGCTTGTCTTCCTCATTATGATAAATACTAATCATTCTCAACGGCAACAGTTCCCGAACGAAGTAGTTTATGCTCTGATATCATAGGCTAAATTATCATAGAGGCTAACGATTACACCTTATAAGATCATCTGGCGCCCATTCCGGGACTTCTTCCGGACTGAAGCTTCAAGCGGAATCATCCTGCTTGCTTCCGTCGTCACAGCGCTGGCCTGGGCGAACCTCTGGCCAGATGCATACGAATCGCTCTGGCGCACCGAAATCCCCCTGAGCCTTGGGCGCCTGCTCCCACGCGAATCACTGCATATGTGGATCAACGAGGGGCTGATGGCGATCTTCTTTCTGGTTGTAGGCCTGGAAATCAAACGTGAACTGCTGGACGGTGAACTCTCTTCCCGAAAAACGGCAATGCTGCCGGTATTCGCCGCTGTCGGAGGCATGATCGTACCCGCAGCCATTTTCTTTGTGCTTAATGCCGGCGGAACCGGGGCGCGAGGCTGGGGCATCCCGATGGCCACAGATATCGCGCTGGCTATCGGCGTTCTCGCACTGCTGGGGAAACGCATATCTTTTGGTCTCAAGATTTTCCTGACCGCCCTCGCCATAATCGACGATATCGGCGCGGTCATTATTATCGCCCTTTTTTACACTGGCAACATCTCGTGGGTCCCGATCGGCATAGGGATGGCGCTTTTGATACTTCTGCTCGTCCTGAACCGGCTGGGTGTAAAACCGATATCCGTTTATCTGCTATTCGGATTTGCCCTCTGGTTGGCGCTGCTGAGATCCGGGGTGCACGCGACCATTGCCGGTATCCTCCTGGCGATAGTTATACCCGGGAGATCAGGAAAAGATCAGGAGTCACCTCTGCAGCTACTGGAGCGTATCGTGGAGCCATGGGCCGCATATTTGATCGTGCCGCTCTTTGCGCTGGCCAATGCCGGAATACTGCTTGACAGGAACCCGATGGAATCCCTGGGTGATCCCATAGGAATGGGTGTCGTGCTCGGGCTGTTCTTCGGTAAACAGATCGGGGTGGTCCTTTTTTCCTGGATAGCCGTGCGGTCGCGTCTGGGTTCGCTACCGCCATCGGTTTCCTGGAGACAACTTCACGGCGCGTCCTGCCTGGCCGGCATCGGTTTTACCATGTCACTTTTCATCACTCTCCTGGCATTCCAGGAACAGTCGCAGTTGACGGTAGCCAAAATGGGGGTGTTCGCGGGCTCAACCATCTCCGGTATCGTGGGACTGATTTTGCTGGCGACGGCAGGAAGGGCGCCAGTGCGCAATTTGCCGCAGGGCAAAACCTCGGCATAGACTACTTCGCGAGACGGCGGCGAGGATGGCTGCAGCTCGGCTGACCGCGCACTGCAACAGAAGCACGACCCTATTCTTTTTTCCGTATCTTCAAGGTGGATGCCGCCGCGGCGGCGGCGGCGGCCCGGTTGTTGACGTGTAACTTGCGGAGTATGTTTTGTACATGTTTTTTAACCGTGTTCTCCGCGATGCCCAACTGCCCGGCTATCTCCCTGTCGCGGGCGCCTTCCGCCAGCAGCTTGAGGATCTCGGATTCACGCCTGGTGATGGTGCTGACCGGCATGACGGTTTTTTTCAGCCCGTCGTCGCGAAAACTGTCGAGGATCTTGGTGGTCATCGAGCGGGACATCGGCGCCTCGCCATTCTTGACCCCCCTCAGATTACGAATAAGTCCTTCCGGAGAGACGTTCTTTGTCAGGTAGCCTATCGCTCCCGCCTTGATTGCCTCGAAAAGGTGTTCATCGAGGCTTGATACCGTGAGCATCACGATCTTGACCGAGTCCATCTTTTCAGAGATGGCCCGTGTCGCCTCGATGCCGTCGATTCCCGGAAGGTTGACATCCATGAGGATCAGATCGGGTCTGATTCTCCTTGCCATCTGGATGGCTTCACCGCCATCGACCGCCTCGGCGACGACTTTCATGTCCTCTTCCATCGATATGATGTCCTTAAGGCCCTTGCGGAAAAGAGCGTGGTCATCCACAAGCATGATATTCATACTGTTCATTCGGCGCCCTCCTCGATGGGGACTTCCACCCTTACCGTGGTTCCCGCCCCCGGTTTTGATCTTATATCCAGCGTACCAGCCAGACTCTTCGCCCTGTCCGTCATGCTGCGCACGCCGAAATTATGCCTGTGGTGACCGTCAAATATCTTCTCGGTCAGAAATCCCTTGCCGTCGTCGCTGATCTCAACCTGGAGATTTCCATCCAGGCGCTGAAAGGTTATATCAACGCGACTGGCCTGGGCGTGGCGGCGCACGTTATTGAGAGCCTCCTGGATGATGCGAACCATCTCCGCCTTGGCAAATTGCCTGAGCCCGGTGTGATGCTCAACGGAAACGATATTTAAGGTTACTTCCGTGCTACGGGTAAACTCCCT
>JBAZWE010000046.1:0-14964 GCA_041660545.1 Thermoleophilia bacterium | reverse complement strand
GAGAGCTGCATCTTTCGGTTTTCATCGAGAATCTTAGGCGGGAAGGTTACGAACTGCAGGTCGGCAAGCCGCAGGTGATCACAAAACTGATCAAAGGAAAATTTCACGAGCCGATCGAAGAATTGACCGTGGACGTGGCTACTGAATATGTCGGTGCCGTGTCCGGCGAGGTAGGCCGCAGAAAAGGGTTCATGCTCAGCCAGGAAGAGAACTCCGACGGTACGACCAGGCTGATGTTTGAGCTGTCAACACGCGGGCTGCTCGGCCTGAGGAACCAGCTACTGACGCTCTCCAGGGGTACGGCTATCATGAATTCGGTGTTTGTCAGATTCCAGCCTCTGGGCGCTCCCCTTCCCAGGATGAGAAACGGCGCGCTGATCGCGAGCGAAACGGGTAAGGCGGTCGCGTTCGGCCTCAACAACGCGCAACGCAGCGGCACGGTGTTTCTTAATCCCCAGACACAGGTTTACGAGGGGATGATCGTGGGTCTCAACTCCCGTGAGGGTGATCTGGAGATAAACGTGACCAAGGAAAAGAAACTGACAAACATGCGCTCCTCAGGCGCCGACGACGCCATTGTGTTGACTACACCGACGGTTCTAAGTCTGGAGCAGGGTCTGGATTTCCTGGAAGACGACGAGCTGCTTGAAGTGACACCGCAGAGCATGAGGCTCAGAAAAAAGCTGCTGTCCAAGACTGACAGGGTCAAGGCCGGCCGTTCAGCGGCGACCGGCAGCTAGTCCCGTTTCGCATAGCCTGCAGGCTTCTGCGGGTGCAGTTTCATCTATTCTCCTGACGATTCCGGTAGGCTAAAATACAGCCGACCGCTCTCAATCTGTTCCCTTTCCCCGAATACCCCATGCAAATGCGCCTGGGATGTCCTCCTGATGCCGGAATCTCTTAATCAATACTTAATATTTTCTTCACTCTTTCTTCATGGCTTGCGGGCAGAATGATATTAGTGAAAACGGGGATATGGAAGTTGTGGCGCATCCGCCCCGACGGGTGCGCCATAGCTCGAATTGCGGGTATATTAAATAAAGTATGCATATATCCCCCTCAAAGAAGGAGAGATGAAATGGGAATCATATTAATAGTAGTCGTCATCGCCGGTGTCTGGTTCATTTTCAACCAGGCGAGTGCGAATGGCGGGGGACTTTTTAACACTGGAACGCGGGTTCCGGTAGAGACGCCACTCGAGGTATTAAAGAAACGCTACGCCCGGGGCGAAATAGACAGAGCTGAATATGAGCAGCGAAGGGCGGACCTTCAGTAGAACACTGGAAGGATGGCATCCGGATAGCGATTTACTCTATTTGCGTCCGGTTGTGCCGGGAAGTCACAGACTGACATATAAATGTGCAATGCGAATGTACGCAGCGCTTCAGGAGGTGCTTTGAAATGATGAACGATGGATGGATGGCAGGTGGCCACGGGGGTGACGTGAGTATTTTTGGCGGAATCCTGATGATGGTCTTCTGGGTTGCTATCATAGTCGGCATAGTTCTACTGGTAGTATGGCTTGTACGTCAGACTGCCGGCGGACAGATGCATGGCGGCCATGGCGGCGGAACACACATCGGACCGGAAGATTCGGCACTCGATATCGTCAAGGCAAGATATGCGCGTGGTGAGATCGACAAGGCCGAGTTCGAAGAGAAAAAGAAAGACCTGACCGGATGACGGCCGGGCTTGGAACGGGAGGTTCATATGGATAACAGCAAGCTGCTCAATTGGGGCATGGCGGCGGGTGCGGTAGCCATACTCGCGGCTCTGGTGGGCTATCTTTTCTTCTGGTCGTCAGATGATACGACTGCCTGCCGCAGTGGCATGATGGGCTCCGGGAATTCGGCATGCATGAAAGATGGCGGCTGCGACATGATGGACGGCATGAGTGGCATGGGCGACATGATGGACGGCATGAGTGGCATGGGCGGCATGATGGGTGGTCCCACCGGTGACTCGAGTACCCCGCTTACGATCGATCAGGCCTCCGATGCCGCGAAGCGCTATCTGGATGATTATGGCAACAAGGACTTAAAGGTCAAGGAAGTCGTCGAGTTTACCAACAGCTTCTATGTCCGCGTCATCGAACAGAGCAGTAATTCCGGCGCCCTTGAACTCGTGGTAAATCGAAACTCGGGCGAAGTGACATCAGAGCCGGGTCCCAACAGGATGTGGAACACAAGGTATGGCTCACAGGGCTCCAGTGATAGCAATGGCGGCATGATGGATGGTGGCGATGGCTCCATGGACGGCATGATGGACGGTAGCGATGGCTCCATGAGTGGCATGCACGAGGGCATGATGGACGGTAGTGGCGGCTCGATGGACGGCATGATGGATGGTAGCGATGGCTCCATGAGTGGCATGCACGACGGCATGATGGACGGCGGTACTTGCGGCATGATGGGCAATACCGGCGGAGGGTCCAATACCAGCGCCAATGCCAGTGCAACTACGGATATGCCGGTAACGAAGGCCGAAGCGCGCGACAGGGCACAGAAATATCTGGATACGCAGTTTCCGGGCGCAAAGGCTGGTGAGCCGGACACCTCTTATGGTTACTATTCGGTCAAGGTGGAAAAGGACGGCCGGACTTTTGGAATACTCAGCGTAAACGGTGATGATCGCCAGATCTGGTATCACGCCTGGCTGGGGGCCTTTCTGAGCGGCAAGCAGTTCTAGCCGATTGTCGCATAAGGCCGGGTGTCAAATGATAATCGCTTCATGACGTAATGGATCACAAGAGAGGCTATCTTTAAATGCAGTGTCCAAAGTGCGAAGTCGAGATGGATGAGGTAAGGAAGCTGGATGTTGTTATCGATTCATGTTCCCGCTGCGGAGGTATCTGGCTCGATAAGGGAGAGCTGGAAAAGATACGCAAGGCGGAGTCGGCTCCCGGACCGGACGAGGAATATCATGAGAGCCGGGAACGCTCCCATGACCACGGTGAAAAACATGACGACAGGCACGGAGACAAACACGGCAAGGGGCGCAAGAAAAAGAGGGGCGGCTTCATGGATATTTTTGAAGGCCTCGGCGGTGAATAAGGTATCTGACGCGGGTTGATTGAAACTCGCAGGTTATTGTTACGGGAAGTCATTCTGAGGCGAAGCCGAAGAATCTCAAAACGGGATCCTTCGCTTCGCTCAGGATGACTTTTCTGTGTTAAACTTGGCGTCATCGGCCATTAATTGTCCGCCTTGTTTCATTCTGTAAAAAACGAATCATTTTCCGGATGGTTGTTGCATGAAGGTTAATCTTCCCGACAAGAGCACAATCGAGCTTGCCGCCGGCGCTACCGCGCTCGACGCCGCGGCGGCTATCGGAAGCCGGCTGGCAAAGGCGGCGGTCGCCGCCAGGGTCAACGGCGAGCCGGTCGATTTGTCATACACCCTAAGTGATGGCGACAGCATCGGCATCATAACCGGAGATTCTCCCGAGGGTCTTGAAGTCTTAAGGCACAGCGCCTCACACGTCCTCGCTGATGCAGTGATGGAGCTGTATCCGGGCACACAGCTTGGAATCGGTCCCGCTATCTCAGATGGTTTCTATTACGATTTCCTCCTGCCTGCTCCCATCTCGGATGCGGATTTTCCCGCGATCGAAAAGAAGATGCAGGACATCATCAAGGCGAAGTCACCGTTCAGGCGACACGAGCTCAGCCGAGGAGACGGGGCGGAGACGTTCGGCGCCCAGCCCTTCAAGCAGGAGCTGCTGGCGGAACTGCCGCTGGATGAGACGCCGAGTTTTTACACGATCCGCAGTTTCACCGATCTTTGCCGCGGGCCGCATCTGCCGGACGCCGGCCGTATCAAGGCATTCAAGCTGCTTTCCGTGGCCGGCGCCTACTGGCGGGGCGACGAGAAGAACAAGATGCTGACCAGGATCTACGGCACGGCTTTCCCTTCCCGGAAACTGCTCGATGAATATCTTGAGCGCCTCAAGGAAGCCGAGCGCCGCGACCATCGTCTGCTGGGAAAACAACTCGACCTGTTTCATATCGATGATGAAGTCGGCGCGGGCCTGCCGCTCTGGCATCCGAAGGGTGCGCTAATGCGCAAGGTCATCGAGGATTTCTGGCGCGATGCCCACCTGGCGAGCGGTTATGAGATGGTGATGATCCCACATATCGCCAGCTCTCAGCTCTGGAAGACTTCCGGCCACTGGGACTTCTATCGCGAGAATATGTATTCGCCCATGGATATAGAGGGGCAGGAGTATATCGTCAAACCGATGAACTGCCCGGGGCATATCAAGATTTATAAATCGCGCACGCGCTCGTATCGTGAGTTGCCGATACGCTGGGCCGAGCTGGGTACCGTCTACCGCTACGAACGCAGCGGTGTTCTGCACGGTCTGCTCAGGGTGCGCGGTTTCACCCAGGACGATGCCCATCTGTTTGTGCGTCCCGATCAGTTGCAGGATGAGATCGTCAGCGTCATCAAGTTCGTGCTCTACATGTTGAGGACGTTCGGTTTTGACGATTACGAGGTTTATCTGTCGACGCGGCCCGAGAAGTCGGTGGGCAGCGACGAGCACTGGGAACAGGCGACCGCGGCACTGAAAGCGGCGCTTGAAGAGGTTGACTTGGCGTACGAGCTTGACCCTGGCGAGGGAGTTTTTTATGGGCCCAAGATCGACATGAAGATACGTGACGCGATCGGGCGGGCCTGGCAATGCACGACCATCCAGGTGGACTTCAACCTGCCCGAGCGTTTTGATATGACCTATATAGGTGAAGACAACTCCGAGCACCGTCCGATCATGATCCACCGGGCGCTGCTGGGTTCGCTGGAGAGGTTCATCGGTTGCCTGATCGAACATTACGCGGGCGCGTTCCCATTATGGTTCGCGCCGGTGCAGGTGGTGCTGTTGCCGATCGCCGACCGGCATAACGATTACGCCGGCAAGGTCGCGGCCGCACTGACCTCTCAGGGCATCAGGGTTGACGTCGATAACCGCAAGGAGTCCGTCGGCAGGAAGATCCGCGACGCCGAGATGGGCAAGGTTCCCTACATGCTGGTCGTCGGCGATCAGGAAGCCGAAGCGGGCACAGTATCGGTGCGCTCCTATGCGGAGGGTGACATCGGCGCGCAGCCGGTGGAGGAGCTTGGCGCACGGCTGCGGAAGCAGATCGAGGATAAAGCTTAATCATCTTCATGGTTAGACCTCTCGCTTCACGGGGACAGGTATTGCGACAGGGAATCTCAATCGAAGGGATTGAGTTTTGATGAATACCATCCGCCTGGCATTGGCGCAGATCAACCCGACGGTCGGGGATTTTGCGGGCAACAAGGACATCATCGCCGCCGGGATCGATCGTGCGAAATCCGAGGGTGCGGACATCGTTGTCTTTCCCGAGCTCGCCCTTACCGGGTATCCTCCCGAAGACCTTACCTTCAACCCTGATTTTCTTGCGGCGAATATGGCCGCGATCGACGATCTTTGTCACCACGCACGTAATATCGTTGTCGTTGCAGGGTTTGTCGACAGCCATGCCGGTGACATCCACAACGCCGCAGCCATACTGTCTGGCGGGAAGATAGCTGGCATCTGTCACAAGATGCGTCTGCCGAATTACGGTGTTTTCGACGAGTTCCGCTATTTCAGCGCAGGCATACGGCCGGCGCTTCTGGACTTAAACGGCAGGATTATCGGCATCAACATCTGCGAGGACATATGGTATCCGGATGAGCCTATCGGCTCACAGGTCGCCGCCGGCGCCTCGCTCATCATCAATCTTTCCGCGTCACCTTTCCGCACCGGCCGTACACGTAGCCGCGAGGAGATGCTGGAGACCCGCGCGCGCGACTACATCACGCCCGTGGCGCTGGTCAACATGATCGGCGGCCAGGACGAACTTGTCTTTGACGGCAACAGTCTTGTATATGACGAGCACGGCAGGTTGCTGGCCCGTGGCGCCAGCTTCGAGGAAGACATGGTGGTCGTGGATATCGACTTCGAGGAAGTAAATAGTTCGCGGCATCATGACGGCATGGGCCGTCTGGACGGTCTGGGAAGAAGGCATCCCGGGCCTGTGGACATCTTCTCCATCGGACCCCCCGGGGGCAAGGAGCTTGAAGGCGTCACCGAGGCGTGGCGAATGGAGAGCAGCAATGACGCATCGGCCGCCGTGCCTGGATCCGCGCCCGCGCACCTAAAGCAGCACATGCCTGAAGGGTTATCAGGTATTGCCGAGGTCTATCGCGCGCTGGTCGTGGGTGTCGGCGATTACGTGCGTAAAAACCGTTTCGAACGTGTTTTGATCGGCCTTTCCGGCGGTGTGGATTCCTCGCTGGTTGCCGCCGTCGCTGTCGATGCCCTGGGGAAGGAGAATGTCGTGGGCGTTTCGATGCCGTCGCGTTACAGCTCGGACGACACGCGTGGCGACGCCGAAGAGATGGCCAAAAGGCTGGGAATCGAGTTCCGGCACATACCCATAGAACCACTCTTTACACAGTATCTTGAGACTCTCGAACCGGAGTTCAAGGGCAAAAAGGCGGACATCACCGAAGAGAACCTGCAGGCACGCATCCGTGGCAACCTGCTTATGGCGCTTTCCAACAAATTCGGCTGGCTGTTGCTGACTACCGGCAACAAGAGTGAGATCAGCGTCGGTTACGCAACGCTTTATGGCGACATGGCCGGTGGTTTCGCGGTCATCAAGGACGTGCCAAAAACCGTGGTTTATGAACTCTGCCGCTGGCGCAACGCGCAGGGTAAGGAGATCATCCCGGCGAGCGTCATCGAGCGCGCCCCCAGCGCCGAGCTTGCGCCTGACCAGAAAGACCAGGATACGCTGCCGCCATACGACGTTCTCGACCGTATCATCGAGGAATACGTGGAGTATGACCACAGCGTCGAGGAGATGGTGGCGGCCGGGCTGGACCCGCAGACGGTCGGCCGCATCACCCGCATGATCGACCGCAACGAGTACAAGCGCCGCCAGGCGCCGCCGGGCATCAAGATAACCTCGCGCGCCTTCGGCAAGGACCGGCGTTTCCCGATCACGAACCGGTTTGGGGCATAGAACCGCCGATAGGTCCGGCATCGGATTTGCTGTTTAACACGCATCTCCGCTATACTTTCTCCCGTGCATAAAGAAGAAGCACCCGCTTCTCACCTGCCGGCTGCGCCGCGGTTTCGAAAGTTATTACCGCGCCAACTGAATGAGCTTGCAGGTAACGCCATATGAGGTTTTCAGTCCGGAAGTGATTCCGGTCTGGAAGACATGGTTTTGAAAGGGTGCCTTTGGGTACCTTTTTTGCGTGGAGGAAAAAGGTTTGTGATTTTTTTGAGATTCTTCGGGCTTCGCCCTCAGAATGACAGATGGCGTTGCCCCTCAGAATGACAGGGACGGATTGTCATCCTGAGCGAAGCGAAGGATCTAGGCAGGAGTAAATCACGCGGTGGTATCAATACCGCAGCCAAACTAGTCTGTAAGGAGGTGTTCGCCGGTCGCACACTATAAGCCCCGAGTCAGGGATCTGACTCGGATAAATGAAGCTATCAGGGTTGCGAATGTAAGGTTGATCGGTCCGGACGGGGAGCAGGTCGGAATCAAGACCCGCGACGAAGCGATGGATATCGCCATCAAGCACGGGCTCGACCTGGTGGAGATCGCTCCCGAAGCAGACCCACCGGTCTGCAGGGTGCTCGACTACAGCAAGTACAAGTACGAGCTGGAGCAAAAGGCCAAACAGGCCCGCAAGCATCAGTCGACCATCGTGGTTAAGGAGATAAAACTCCGTCCCAAGATCGGGAATCATGACTACATGACAAAACGCGGTCACGTCGAGCGTTTTCTCAAGAAGAAGGACAAGGTCAAGGTGACGATCATGTTCCGTGGGCGCGAGGTGGTTCATCCCAAGAAGGGTGAGGAACTGTTGCGCCGCCTGGCGGAGGATGTCGCTGAACTGGGGATAATCGAATCCCAGCCTAACCTTGACGGCAGGAACATGGTCATGGTCCTCGCGCCTGTCAAGTAACAGCAGCCCTGTTTAAAAAGCGAGAGTAAGTTCATAACCGAAAGGACGGCCTATGCCAAAGATGAAGACTCATCGCGGCGCCGCCAAGCGATTCCGTCTTACCTCTTCGGGTAAGCTGAAACGCCGCAGCGCATTCAAGAGTCATATCCTGGAAAAGAAGAGCCCCAAGCGGAAGCGTGGCTTTCGCAAGAACAAGGATGTCAGTCCCGCCGATGCGCGCGGAGCATCCCGTTTGCTGGGCAAGAGGTAGCGTTAGGAGCTGAATTTCAATGCCGCGAGTCAAAAGAAGTATTCACGCCCGCAAGAAGCGGCGTAAGGTATTAGCAGAAGCAAAGGGTTACCGGGGTACAAAACATTCGAGTTACAAGCGTGCCAAGGAACAGGTAAGCCGTTCCTTGAACTACGCGTACCGGGACAGGCGGGTTCGCAAACGCGATTTCCGCCGCCTGTGGATCACGCGTATCAATGCCGGCGCGCGCATGAACGGACTGTCATACAACCAGTTCATGCACGGACTCAAAGAAGCCGAGATCACGCTGAACCGCAAGGTCCTGGCCGATCTGGCGGTAACCGATCCGGCCATGTTCTCCAGCCTGGCCGAACAGGCCAAGGCGGCGCTGGCAGCCTGACGGCTGGCGAGGCCAACGGGTGAGTCCCAGGAGAATCTCAAGCACAAGTAATGCCATAGTCAAGGAAGCGGCACGGCTGAAGCGGAAACGTCACCGCTATCACAGCCGCCTTTTCCTTGTTGAGGGAGAAGACCTGCTGGATGCCGCGCTTGGATGCGGCGTCGTTCCACGGCAGGTCTTTGTGCTGGAAGGATACGAGGATCTGCTCTCAGGCGAGGACGCCCAGCGTCTGCTCACAACACGTCCGACGCCGCAGAAAGCACCACCGGATATCTACATATGCAGCCAGGCCGTGATGGAGAAGCTCTCGGATCTTGGCAGCGGCTCGCGTGTGATAGCCGGGTTTGAAATGCTTGACCGCAAGTTTCCTGCCGGTCTTGATATGCCGGCGGCGACTTCAGGGAAAACCGGTGAGGGCGAAGAAGGGATGGCGGCGGGGCCTCTGCTCTATCTGGCAGGAACCGGCGATCCTGGCAACGTCGGAACGATGATGCGCTCCGCGATGGCCATGGGGGTCTCGGCTGTCGTCATGGGACCGCAGACCGCCGATCCCTACTCCGCCAAATCGCTGCGCGCCACCATGGGCGCTATCTTTCAACTCCCCATATTTCTTACCGTCAATCCTGACCGGCTGGTATCTTGGGCCGAGCAGGCGGAGATCCCGGTCATATGCGCCGACGCGCACGCCGGGGTGCCGGTCTGGGAAGCGGCGCTGGCAGGGGCTTTCGTCCTGGTGATGGGTTCCGAGCGCGAGGGAGTGCCCCACAGGCTCAGCGACGCCGCCGTAGAAACAGTCCATATCCCCCAAAGGGAAGAGACAGAGTCGATCAACGTAGCGATGGCGGGCACCGTGATTCTTTATGAGGCATTCAGGCAGAGGTTGGGGGACAGTAGCTAATATTCCTGTCTCGGGATTATAAATTTGTGCCGCATGGCTGCGCGAATTCTGGATGCAAAGCCGTGTAAGTGTTAGAGTTTCGCATGGTCTGAAACACCTGAATGAATTTTTTCAAAAGTTTCTTAAAAACTATAAAAAGTGTACACAAGGATCGGTATGGCGTCCCCGATTTTTAAAAAATATGAGAAGCTTGTAGAGGAGCTGAAGGCCCACGAGGGGCTATCGGCCATGTTCGCCGATGCCGTCGCCGACATCGAAGCTGCGACTGATACTGAGGCCATCGAGGCCGCGCGCGTCAAACATCTTGGACGCAAGAGCGGGCTATCACTTCTGCTTCGCAGTATTCCTGAGCTGCCTCAGGAGGAACGCCCGATCGTCGGCAAATATGGGAACCAGGCGCGCGCCGCCCTGGAACAGGCGCTGGCCGATCGCAAAAAAGAACTCGAGGGCGGTGAGCTGGAACGCCGTCTTGCCACCGAGCAGGTGGATATCACCCTTCCCGGCGAACCTTTTTCCGCCGGCCACCTGCATATCATCAACCAGACCCTGTGGGAGATCGAGGATATCTTTGCCGGGCTCGGCTATCGCATCGCCGAGGGCCCCGAGGTCGAGACCGACTATTACAACTTTACCGCGCTCAACACACCCGAGGGACATCCCGCCCGCTCGTCGCACGACACCTTTTTTGTCGATGGCGACCCCGAAGTGCTGTTGCGTACGCATACTTCTCCGGTGCAGATCCGTTTGATGGAGAAGGAAGAGCCACCCATCTACGCCATCATGCCCGGCCGGGTCTATCGCCGTGACTCCGATGCCACCCACACGCCCATGTTCCATCAGATCGAGGGTCTGGCGGTGGACGAGCACATCACCATGGCCGACCTCAAGGGCACGCTAGAAACTTTCATGCGGGCGATCTTCGGCGCCGACCGGGTCATCCGTCTGCGGCCGCATTTCTTCCCATTCACGGAACCCAGCGTCGAGATGGACGTCTCCTGCATGATCTGTGGCGGCTCCGGCTGCCGTTCCTGCAAGAACAGCGGCTGGCTGGAGATACTCGGGGCCGGCATGGTTGACCCAAACGTCTTCGGCTTCGTCGATTATGACACCGACCGGGTGCAGGGATTCGCCTTCGGCATGGGCGTCGAGCGTATCGCCATGCTCAAACACGGGATGACTGACCTGCGGATGTTTTATGACAATGATTTAAGGTTTATCAGACAGTTTTAAAGATTGTCATCATGAGCGCGGATTTGTAAGCGCGACCAAAGTTTTGTCATCCTGAGCGTAAGCGAAGGATCTTGAGATAAGACAGAGATTCTTCGGGCCTTCGGCCCTCAGAATGACAGGCGATTGGCATCACGGACATAGTTTTGTCATCCTGAGCGCGGATTTGTAAGCGCGACCAAAGTTTTGTCATCCTGAGCGCAAGCGAAGGATCTGAGCCAAGAGGAAATCAATGAAAGTACCTATTTCATGGCTTAAGGAATATGTGGCGATCGACATGACCGCCTCTGAACTCGCCGACCGGCTGGCGCTTACCGGCACCGAGGTCGAGCGGGTCACTCGCGTCGGCCTGCCCGCGGAAGATGGCAACCTCGACCGTTTCGTCGTCGGCCGCGTGAAGAAGAAATCCGCGCATCCCGACGCTGACAAACTCACTCTCTGTGAAGTCGAAGTCGGCGACGGCAAGGTAGAGCAGATCGTCTGCGGCGCGAAGAATTTTAAGGAAGGCGACAAGGCAGCCGTCTGTCTGCCAGGCGGCACCCTGCCAGACGGACGAAAGCTGGAAGCTGCGGTTATCCGGGGCGTCGAGTCGCGCGGCATGATGTGCTCCGAGTCGGAGCTGGGCTTATCCAGCGAGTCGGCCGGCATCATGATCCTGCCGGAAGATGCGCCTGTGGGGACGCGCCTGGTCGATTACATCCCCGTCAGCGACGAGGTGCTGGAGCTGGAGATAACGCCTAACCGTCCCGACTGCCTGTCGGTGTACGGCATCGCCCGTGAGGTTGCCGCCATCACCGGCGCCGCGCTTGCGCCCGAGCCCGTTGAAGACGTGGAAGCTCGCGGCGACGACAATATCGAAGAACTTATCAACATCACCGTAGATGACAGCGACCTTTGCCCCCGTTACGGCGCCAGGCTCATCGCCGGCGTGCAGGTAGCGCCGTCGCCGCCGTGGCTGAAAGCCCGCATTGTAGCCGCCGGTATGAGGCCGGTCAACAACGTCGTCGACATCACCAATTACGTTATGTGGACGCTGGGCGAGCCCATGCACGCCTTCGACCTGGCCAGGATCGGCGGCCGTGAGGCGATGGCGCGCCAAACCAAGACCGGCGTTCCATTGCCGGCAAAGCTGCATCCGGATGAGGATGGGCGCATGCTCATTGTCCGGCGGGCCAGTAAGGCTGAGAAAATAACTACCATAGATGGCTCGGAGCGCAAGCTCAATAAAAATATGCTTGTTGTCGCTGACGGCAGGAAGCCCACCGCCATCGCCGGCATCATGGGCGGCGCCAGCAGCGAGGTCTCCGATGAGACTACCGACATCCTGCTGGAGGCCGCCAATTTCAACGGCCCCAACGTGATGAAGACCGAGATGGCGCTGGGGCTGCGTAGCGAGTCGAGTACCCGCTTCGAGAAAGGGCTCGACGCCGAGGTGGTTCCCAAGGCCCTGGCGATGGCATCCCGGATGCTCGTAGAGCTCTGCGGCGGGCGCCTTGTTCCCGGCGAATACGATATTTATGAGAAGCCTCGCACGGAGCAGGCCATCCATCTGCGTGAGGAGAAAGTCACCAGTCTGCTCGGCATCACGGTGCCGGGTGCGGAGATCGAGGCCATCCTCGCCCGGCTCGGTTTCGAGATCCGCCGCGAGGGCGCCGCGCTGCATGTGACCGTTCCCAGTTTCCGCGCCGACGTGGAGCGGGAAGTCGACCTCATCGAGGAGATCGTCCGCATATTCGGCTACGACCTGATCCCGCCGACGTTGCCAAGTGACATGCGGGTGTTGGGCGGATTGTCGGGTTATCAGACGGCCGAGCGCAAGATCGCCCTGGCGCTCACGGCGGCGGGCGTCAACGAGGCCATCACCTATACTTTCATCGCGCCCGATTTTGCCGACAGGCTGAGGCTGACCGATGATGACCCGCGCCGCCAGGTGATAAAGCTGGCGAACCCGCTATCCGTCGAACAGTCGGTGATGCGCTCGCTGATGCTGCCCAGCCTGCTGATGACGGTAGCGCTCAACCTGTCCATGCGCAATCCGGACGTCAATATTTTTGAACTCGGCCGCACCTACCACGATGTGAAGAACGAAAAGCTTGCGGAAGAAAACCGCACCGTCGCCGGCTGCCTCTGCGGTTCGCTTAAAGGCGAGTCATGGATGCACGCTGGCAGAGAAACTGATTATTTCACCGGCAAAGGTATCGCCGAGGCGATATTTAAAGCGGTCAAGGGAAGTTTCAGCGTCGAGCCCTGCGACGAGCCGTTCCTGCATCCCGGCAAGTCGGCTTTTATTTTGGTCGACGGTAAGCGCGCCGGATTCATCGGCGAAGTGCATCCGCTGGTGCTGGAGGCGTTCGACATCGACAAGCCGGTAGTCGCTTTCGAGATACTGGAAGACGCGCTTATTGCCAGCTCCGCCGGCATCGTCATCTTCGAAGACCTGCTGACCTTCCCGGCATCGTTCCAGGATATCGCAGTGGTGGTTGATGAGAAGACCGCCGCTGAAGAGGTTCTCAGCGTGGTGCGCGAAGCCGGCGCGCCGCTCCTGCGCGACGCCCGCGTATTCGATACCTACACCGGCGACCAGGTAGGTGAGGGAAAGAAGAGCATCGCCCTGGGCCTCGAGTTCCGCTCCCCTGAGCGGACGCTTACTGATGAGGATGTCGATGGGGCTCGCGGGGCGATTCTGGCGGCGCTGGGCGAGCGGTTGAAGGCTACGCTGCGGGGGTAGCGCTTTTTGGGCATAAATCCCCAGAATTTGTAGAATCTATAGCCTTATTTACGCCGACAAACAAGGTTGGCGTTGTTCATGGAAACCAGGTAACTCCAATAATCACGAATAAATCGGTCAGTGGCGTTTCATCTTATATCTCATAAAAAAAGCAGCGGCGCGAAGCGCCGCTGCTTTTGTGTTCTATCGGGGCTAACTCTAGGTCGGATCAGTAACGTGGTTGCCCTCGTGGACTTTTCCCTTTGCTATCTCTTTCTCCGCCCATTTTCCGGTTTTGTCAGAATGGCAGTTCAAACAACCGTTTGCCTCAACCTTCCACGTATGAGAGGCAATATTGAGCGTCTCTCCATTCAATGTCTCAGTTGGCATATTTGCCATATGGCAATCAACGCACCTGACTCCAGCATCCCACATGTCTTTACCGTATCCAAATTTGAATGTCGTACCGTGCCTGGAGCCTGTATGGCAGGTTGTACAAAGATCGTCCATATTTTCTTCGTAAACCGGACTCCATGTGCCGCTAGCCACATTGTAAATGCCTATCCGCGTGGCAGGATCGAAGCCTGCTCTGGCCGCTGTCGGTGGATGACAAACGTTACACGTAACGCCTTGCCATTGACCAGCACCGACTGTACCACCGTTTGCCATAACGGTTGCTTCCAAGGGTGAATGGCATTTCGCACAGCTGGGTGATTTTAGGCGGTCGGGGTTCGCAGGATTATCATATTCGAGCGACCAGGCGTGGCCACTACCTGACCACATCCCTACTACAGTCGACATTTCGGTCAGACCAGGCTCGCCATACGCTCCCTGACCTGCATGACAACTACCGCACGCAGTTGCTGCGGCGCGGTTGTAGTCACCCGCTGCCCCCATCACCATCGGAACCAGCAGCAGCGATAAAGCAAGCACTGCCGCTACTCCCATACTCAGATATATTTTTTTCAAATTCTTCACCTCCTTTCAAAGCAATGAAAGCCCTCAAGGAGAAAGAGAAGGAATATTAAATGTTAGGTTTGTTTTATACTGGAAGTCCATCAGGGAAAACCCCCATATGTATACATAAAAGCAAATATAAATGGTAAAAAAGATTGCTATATTAGTATTCTTACCAAGAGAAAGTGCAATCATCGTAAAGAACACTTATGAACGCGGGGGCGGTGTGGCGCCCGCTTTTTGTCCAGAAACCAGACCACTCAACCGAGCTGTCCGGCTCGGTCTCGACTCCAAAGGGCTTCAGCGCCTCGGGCATCGCCCTGGGACTCGAGTTCCGCTCGCCCGAGCGGACGCTCACGGATGAAGATGTGGATGGGGCTCGTGCGGCGATTCTGGCGGAGCTGGGGGAGAAGTTAGGCGCTACGATGCGCGGGTAGTCAGGCAAGCTTTTTTAGCAGCTCAAAGGAATGCGGCATGAAAACCCTGCAATTAAACAATTGTCCTGGTTGGCATAAAATGTTCGAGCCATGTTCCGCGTAGGCCTTATATCAG
>JBAZWE010000045.1:0-15139 GCA_041660545.1 Thermoleophilia bacterium | reverse complement strand
AGTTGTTCGATAGCCTTGTTCCCTGTCCCCGAGACAGACTGGAATGTCGTCACGACGATGCGCTCAATGCCCACGGCGTCGTAGATCGGCTTTAAAGCGACGACCATCTGGATGGTGGAACAGTTGGGATTGGCGATAATGCCCTCGTGCCACTTGATGTCTTCAGGGTTCACTTCGGGCACTACCAGCGGCACATTCGGTTCCTGGCGGAAAGCACTGGAGTTGTCGATGGCGACCGCGCCGGACGCAACCGCCGCCGGAGCGAATTCCCGGCTGCGCGCGCCGCCGGCGGAGAACAGCGCTATGTGTATCCCCGAGAAACTGTCTTCGGTGAGTTCCTCGACCTCCAGTTCCTGACCGGCATACGGGACGGTCTGTCCCGCCGAACGTGAAGATGCCAGCGCTCTGACGCTGGCAGCGGGAAACCGCCGTTCGGCGAGCAGCTTGAGCATGACACCGCCGACCGCGCCAGTGGCTCCGACCACAGCTATGTTGTAAGCATCTGTCATGGCTTGTATTTCATTCCAGGATTTTGAGTATTGTCCGTAATTCGGCTATCAGCCCGTGTTATTGAAAATCGTCATGCTGAGGCGCGAAGCGCCGAAGCATCTTTGGATCCTTCGCTGTGCACGGGACGATAAAATCATTACTCAAGACTGAACGCCGCATGCAGCGCCCGCACCGCTTTCTCGACCTGGTCGCGCTCTATCACGCAGCTTACCTTGATCGAGGAAGTGCTTATCATCTCGATATTTATGCTTTCGTCCGCCATCGTCTTGAACATCTTGGCGGCAACGCCGGGATAGCTTTTCATGCCGGCTCCGATTATGGAAACCTTGCCCATCTGCTCGCCGATTATATAGGCGACGCCCAGCTCGTCACAGACCTTGTCCAGCGCCTGTTGAGCTGCCGGCAGATCGGCCTGGACTACCGTGAAAGATATATCGGTGGTCCCCTGCTCGCTCACGTTCTGGATGATCATGTCCACGTTGACGTTGGCTTCTGCCAGGTCACCGAAGACGGTGGCTGCCACACCGGGACGGTCAGGCACTCTCAACAGGGTGAGCTTGGACTCGTCGGTCGAATGGGCTATGGCGCTGATGACTGCTTTTTCCATGGTCTCATCTTCCTCTCTGACCCAGGTACCGGGCTCTTCGGTAAAACTGCTGCGTACATGAAGCGGAACGCCGTACTTTTGAGCGTACTCCACCGAGCGTAACATCAGGACTACGGAACCGGTCGCCGCCATCTCCAGCATCTCCTGGTAGGAGACGACATCGAGTTTGCGCGCCAGTCCGACTACGTGCGGGTCAGCTGTATATACCCCATCCACGTCAGTGTAAATCTCACATTCTTCCGCGGCCAGGGCGGCGGCTATTGCCACCGCGGTGGTGTCGGAGCCGCCGCGCCCAAGCGTGGTGATGTCTTCATCCACGGAAGCTCCCTGGAAACCGGCGACGAGTACGATCTTACCACTGTCGAGTTCCTCGCTTAAGCGTTCGATCGCGACTCCGGTTATGCGCGCCTTGGTGAAGACCGTGTTGGTCTGGATGCCGGCCTGCCTGCCGCTGAGCGAAATGACCTCGTGCCCCATCTCGTGGATGGCCATGGCCAGCAGCGCCACGCTGATACGCTCGCCGTTGGAGAGCAGCATGTCCAGCTCGCGCTCGGGAGGGTCGGCGGAAATTTCATGAGCCATCTGTAAAAGCTCGTCGGTGGAGTCGCCCATGGCGCTGACCACGGCCACCACATGGTAGCCTTCGTCCTGCGTCGTGCAGATGCGCCGCGCC
This sequence comes from Thermoleophilia bacterium, assembly GCA_041660545.1. GTDB lineage: Bacteria > Actinomycetota > Thermoleophilia > BMS3ABIN01 > BMS3ABIN01 > JBAZWE01. Next base: position 13,349 of record JBAZWE010000045.1, on the reverse strand, counting down.
ACGTTCTTGATGCGCTCCGTGTCGCCCACGGAAGTGCCGCCATATTTTTGTACGATTATTGGCATTATGTAGTTTCCATTATTAGCATCCTGCAGATTCTAAAACATTGAAGCGGTAGTCGCGAACCGTAAGCTCTACAGATAAATAAGGGGCGATCCGCGGACCGCCCCTTGGGTGCTTTGATTTACTGGGGGGATGGGCCGCTTTATGTCAGGCACTCTTCTTTCTTCAGCAGCTCTTCCCACTTGCGGTCGATGTAGTCCTGGATTTCGACCAGAACCGCTTCATTGCCCGGCTTGAACAGGTGCGCGAAGCGGCCCTGTTTCTTTAGCCAGTCAGCCACCGGTGTCTTCTTGTCACCCTTGGGCTTGTAGTTGATCTTGTATTTGCCGTTCTCTACCTCGTACAGCGGCCAGTAACACGACTGCACCGCCTCTTTCGCCAGTGCGATGGTCTGGTCGCCGGGCGTCCGCCAGCCGCGGGGGCATGGGGATATAACATTGATGAACGCCGGACCCGGTGTGGCGAAGGCTTTTTCCGCCTTGTTCATCAGGTCCTTGAAGTTATGTGGCGAGGCCGTTGCGGCATACGGGATATCGTGCGCCACCAGGATGGCCGTTAAGTCCTTGCGGTTCTGCTGCTTGCCGGCCGACTCCTTGCCCACAGGGCTGGTGGTCGTCCAGGCACCTTGCGGCGTGGCGCTGGAGCGCTGGAAGCCGGTGTTCATATAGGCGCCGTTGTCGTAGCAGACAAACACGAAGTTATGGCCGCGCTCGACTGCGCCCGACAGCGACTGCAGGCCGATGTCGTAAGTGCCACCGTCGCCGCCGAAGGCGACGAAGTACATGTCATCCTTGATCTTGCCCTGTTTCTTCAGTGAATTGTAGGCGGTCTCGACGCCGCTGATGGTGGCGCCGGCGTTCTCGAACGCAGAGTGGATCATGGAATCTTTCCATGCCGTATACGGGTAGATGGTAGTCGACACTTCGAGACAGCCGGTCGATACGCTCACGACCGCAGGCCCGGGACAAACCGCCATCACCTGGCGCACGTTGATCGGGGCGCCGCAGCCGGCGCAGAGCCTGTGCCCGCCTGTCAGACGTTCGGGTTTATTCGCTATTTCCTTTGGCTTCGCCATCCTGGATCACCCCTCTCTTACGTTGAGATAATGTCTTTGCTGCGCGACCGGTTCACCGGCGGCAGCCTTCTCGAGCATCTGAACGGCGCCTTCGATATCGTCCGGGAACAGATCCCGGCCGCCGAGGCCGTAGATGAAGTTGAAAATCTGCGGGTGCGCATCGGCTCCATACATAGCCGAGCTTATTTCAGTAAAGAGCGGTCCGCCCTGGGCTCCAAATGAATCCGAGCGGTCCATGACGCCGATGACTTTCGCCCCGGAGAGAGCCTCGCGGATCTGCTCGGTGGGAAACGGTCTGAAGGTGCGCACTTTGAGCACGCCGACTTTTTTTCCTTCGGCGCGCAATTTTTTTACGACGGTCTTGACATTACCCGCGGCCGAACCGATCGCCACAAGAACGATATCAGCGTCCTCGATCTCATGGGTCTTGAAGTGTGCGTATTCGCGGCCGAAGAGCTCGCCGAACTCGCGTCCGACTTCCTCGATCACATCCATGGCGTTTTCCATCGCCCGGTTCTGGGTTACCTTGTGTTCGAAGTACCAGCCGCCAAGGCTGTCAAAGGCGCCCACGGTAACGGGTTTCTCGACGTTGAGCAGAGCGTTTACCGCAACGTAGTCGCCGACGAATTCCTTGACCTGCTCATCGTCGAGTGTTTCAACCGGGCCGATTGCGCCGCTGATGATGAAGCCGTCGATCATGGTCATCACCGGCAGACGCACGTCCATGTGTTCGGCGATGCGGAAAGCCTGGATGGCGTTGTCATAGCCCTCCTGGGCATCCTCACCGTAGAGCTGGATCCAGCCGCAGTCACGGCCGCCCATGGAGTCGGAATGGTCGCAGTGGATATTGATGGGCCCCGAAAGCGCCCTGGTGATCACCGGCATGGTAATCGGCAGCCGCAGTGAAGCGGCGATGAAGAGCATCTCCCACATGAGCGCGAAGCCCTGTGAGGAAGTGGCGGTAATCGTGCGCGCGCCCGCCGCGGCCGAGCCGATGGCGGCGCTCATGGCGCTGTGCTCGCTCTCGACGGCGATGTACTCGGTTACTACATCGCCGCTGGCTACGAACTGGGCGTAGTTCTGGGCGATCTCGGTCTGAGGTGTGATCGGGTAGGCAGCCATCACGTCCGGCTCAACCTGCTTGAGGGCCAGGGCTATTGCGCCGTTCCCGGTGATTGCTTTACGGGCCATTATTTTTCCTCCAGTTTGCATGCCTTGATCTCGTTCATCATCTCGATGGCGTCACGTGGGCAGACCTGGGCGCAGATACCGCAGCCCTTGCAGTGCTCGAGATCGATATCCACCATCTTGTCGTTCTCCACCCTGATGGAAGAATCGGGGCAGGCGAAGTAACAGATCATGCAGTCGTTGCACTTCTCGCGGTCGCGAACCGGACGCTCGGAGCGCCAGCCGCCGGTCTCGTAATCGTCGGCATTGCCGGACTCGGGGATCGTGGCTCCCATCTCATGCCTGCCGGGACCCCAGTTCTGGACATCACTGATGTCCCACTTGTCCTTTTTTGTTTTGGCCGATTTACTCATTCGTCCGACACCTCCTCGTAGCCGCGCTTGACCGCAGCGAGGTTGGCGTTTACCACATCTTCGTTGAATTTCTTGGCAAGGGAGGTCTGGACTTCCTCCAGTATGCCCTCCAGGGAAAAGAGCCCGCTCACCTTGGCGAGCGCTCCGATAAGCGGCGTGTTGGGAATAGCCCGCTTGATGGTCTCCAGGGCGATCTTGGTTGCCGGGACTGTATAGACCTTCCTGCCCGCCATCTCTTTCCGGCCGGCAAGTTCGGAGCAGGCGCCCTCGGAATTAACGATGACGACGGCGCCATCTGCGGTGCCGGCGGTCACGTTGACCACGTCCAGCAGTGTCGGATCCAGTATCAGGACATAGTCGGGATGCTCGATGGCGCTGTAAATCTGGATGGGTTCATCGGAGAGCCGGGTGAATGCCACGATCGGCGCTCCAGAACGCTCCGGGCCGTACTCGGGGAAGGCCTGGAAATATTTGTCCTGGCTTAAAGCCACCTCGGCCACCATCTTGGCCGCGGTAACAGCTCCCTGGCCGCCCCGGGCGTGCCAGCGAATCTCGGTTACCTGCTGCATTTCAACCTCCTCAAGGGGTCAAAAAGCCCGGCTATAAAGCCGGGACGGTTGTGCGGATATGGCGCGCCTTGCATTTTAAAGGGAACATTGCCTGAGGCCGCCAATGCGTCGCCGGTGAGCTTGTGAAATTGCTCACCATCATTTGACCGGAACATTCTAGCAGGGATTTGCGGGGATTTGTAGCCGCACTTATGATTAAAACCGGAGATACAGGTAAGATAGACGCTTACGGGTTCATGCAAATATAAACAGTGGTGGCATCTTGTCCATGTCTATAGTCCAGACAAAACATCTCAACAAGACATACAAAACCGGCGGCGCTAACGAGGTTCAGGCCTTGAGGGACGTAAGCCTGGAAGTCGAGGCGGGTTCCTTCATCTCCATCATGGGTCCGTCGGGTTCGGGGAAGAGCACATTGCTTAACATGCTCGGCTGCCTCGATAAGCCCACATCCGGCGAGATATATATTGACGGCTCAGAGGTATCGAAACTGGGTTCGGGCGATCTTACCCGCATCCGGCGCGAAAAAGTCGGCTTCGTCTTTCAGAGTTTCAATCTTATCCCTACCCTGACCGCCCTGGAGAACACCATGCTGCCGCTACGATATAACCGGAGTCGTGATGCGAAAGCCACCGCTATCAGCGCTCTTGAACAGGTAGGCCTTAAAGAGCGGATGGATTTTAGGTCGAACGAGCTTTCGGGGGGAGAACAGCAGAGAGTGGCCATCGCCCGGGCGCTTGTGCTTAAACCCGCGATCGTCCTCGCAGACGAACCGACGGGAGAACTCGATTCAAAAAACAGCCAGGCTATCATGAAGCTGCTCCTGGATTTAAACAGCGACGCCTGTCAGACCTGCCGCACGTTTATAATCGTCACTCATGACCCGGGTGTCGCAGCTCAGACGCAGCAGACCATCATGATGAAAGATGGGGCTCTTCATGAAGTAGTATCGCAAAAGGGGAAGCACTGAAGCGGTACTGAATGGACCACACAAAATACCGGAGCGCTCGACCGCCGGGGATTTTTTACCAGCCCGGTGGAGGTCCCGGGAAATAGTAGGTGCCGCCACAAGTATCCAGGCTGCTGGCAAACAGTGTGGTTTTGAAAAAGCCGACATTGGTCGGCACCAGGTATCTGATTACCATGTCGCCCTGGGCGCCAGGAGCCAGTTCTCCCATATCCAAAGGTGTCGGGCTTGCCATCAACACTCCCGCTGTGGACATCGAGTCGAGTATCTGCAGGTTCACGGCGGCGGCGTCTTGTGATGAGTTAGAAATGCGGTACTGCACCGAAAGTTCACGCTTAAGGTAATCGGCATAAGTGGCCCAGTATGACCTCTGTGACCACAGGTTGAGCGCCGGGTGAGAGGTCTCAAACTGCCAGCTGGCGCTGGCGCTGTTGCCCGACATATCGTCAACTGTCAGCGACATGGTATGCAGGCCGTCCTGCATGGCCGCCGGCTGGTAGGAAATACTGTTTTCAGTAACTGTGGCTTCACTGGTAACATTCTGGCCGTCCACGGTAAGCACCACGGTACCTGTGTCAATTCCCGCGCGGTTATCCGCGTAGCCGGCGCTGATCGCCGGTGACGAGCAGCCGGTCGCCGTGCTGTCGGCTGGATGAATCGAACTGATGAACGGCGCCGTCGTGTCGGGAACCTCCGCCATCCAGATGTCGTAGCTGCCACCGGTTGTGTCTTCCCAGACGACGGTCTCATTGTCCAGCGCCGGACGCGCCTGGATCGGAAGACCACCGGCCAGCAGGTTCTCGACGCCGCTGGTGAGGTCCTTCATATAAATGTCATAGTCGTAATAAGTGTCCGCGGGGTTGGAATCGTTGCGGTAGTCTTCCCAAACGACCAGGTCGCCGCTGATGCGCGGTGAATTCTGGTAGGCACTGTCGTTGGTGACGGAATTTTCTATATCGTCCAGCAGATTCATCCAGTAGATGTCCCATTTGCCGCCGCGGTTGCTTTTCCAAGCCACAAGATTACCGCTGATATCGGGCACGCTGTCTTCCGCTGTATTGGTCGTCAACGGGTGCGCGGTTTCCACGCTACCAAGATCCTTCTCATAGATGTCCCAGTTGCCGTTGCGGTTATCCTGCCAGACGACCTTGTTACCGCTGATTCGGGGTTGCCACTGGGATCCCGCATCGGTACATACAGGAAAAGGATTGTTCAGGTCGTTGAGGTTGACCGCATAGATGTCATTGTTGGCGTCATCCTTGCCGGTACCCGGGCAGTTCGGGTAGAGGGGGTTGCTGGGTAGGCACGGCAGAGGGTTTGTGTTGTTAACATAGACAAGCGTGTTGCCGCTGACCGAGAGGAGGGCCTGGTTTCCCGGACCGGTTACCAGCGGCCGCGTCTCCGTGTCCAGCAGGGTGTCTTTGATGTAGATATCGCTATCTCCGGAACGCCAGTCTTCCCAGAAGATAAAGATTCCATTTGTCACGGGATTGATTTGGGAACCTGAGGCGTTTGTCATCAGCCTTTCGCCAGGGTGAAGCATGTCATACAAATAAATATCCCAGCCCGAGGTGGCGGATAAGCGTTTCCAGACGATCAGGTTTCCGTGCACGTCGGGGCGGCCCTCATTGACGGGATTGTCAGTGATCTGGATGGGTGTTGCAGAGGCAAAAGCGGACCCGCCCGCAAGAAGAACGATCATCGCGCAGAAAACGGATGCCATTATCAAGAACCGTTTAAGAAGCCTGCCTGTCATTTCCCTTTCCATCCCCAACCCATATTAGAACATCCCCTGGCTTGAGCCGGGTTTTTGCTCTCCCTATAATCCGCAGATACGCACGTGCAAACATCGTGCGAGATTGACTTATTGTACCTCAATAAGGCAGATGTGTAAACGAGGTATATGAGCCAAATAACCCTGATTACCGGGTATTGAGCGGCACGCGCCATCATCTCCGGCTGGTTACTGGTATGAATCAACCAGACGCTTTGCTGCCCTGCCAACCTGGACACGCAGGTCATCCGGGGCGAGCAGGACGGCCTCGCCGCAGTATCTGAGGATCTCGTCGATCATCCATTCCTGCTGGAAATATGCGATTTCTGCAAGCAGCGACCCATCCTCGAGCATCATGGTGCCGGGCTGCTTCTCGTGGACCCATCGCGCCACCACCGGACTGAACCAGACCTTTGCCTTCCGGGGTGCCTCTTTGCCGGACGGAAAGCGCGGATCGCTGCGATAGGGCACGAGGTCGAGAGCACGCGGTTTGAAGCCCTCCTTAAGCAGGCGCGCGCTTTTGATCATCTCAAAGCGGAAGGTGCGGATGGCGTCCCGCTTGCGGCACCAGGCGACCAGATACCAGTTGCCCTTGGCGCCGCTGACCAGGTATGGCTCGATGACGCGCGCCTCCATATTGCCGGAGTCGCTGGAGAGGTACTCGATCTCCACCAGCCGGTTGCCGGTCATGCCCCGGTTTATGGCGCGGCAGATTTCGTAATCCTCTTTTTCGTCATCGCCGACGGGGATCGTTTCGGTGTCGTCGATACCTCCGGCGGCCTGGATTATCTTCTCGCGGGCGGTTTCAAGCGAGGGGAATTGTCCGGCCAGTATCTGTTGTCCCACCAAGTCGATGGCCAGTAGCATCGCGCGGGCCTCACGCGGCGTCAGTCGCGGCGGCTTTTTCAAAAGGTCGCCATGGGGGAAATATTCTACTTCCAGGGAATCGCCGTCGATCACGCCATTTACAAGGTAACCACCAAAATCGGCGCTTACGATGGACAGGGCAGCCATGGCATTGGCCAGCTCGGATCGCTCAAAACCGAGGTCGTGACAGACTTCTTCCACAGGCAGGGTGACAAATTCCTCACCTTCCAGCCTGTCCATCAGATAAGTGACTGTTTTTGCCAGCTGCGAGAATCTCTCAGGTTCTACCTGTGTGCCACCGCGTCCGGCGGAGACAGAGACAGCGCCGGGATCCGGAGCCGCGGGCGTCGCGGTTTCGGGTGCAGCCCCTTGGTGCAGACTGGCGATCTTTTTCAGGATATCAACCATCAAGCCGCGAAGTTTTGGCGGTCCGAGCAGGTGCGAATCGGCGCTTCGGGCCAGCACCAGAGAACACAGCTGGACACCGTCAGAGTAAACGGTATGCAGGGTGGCCGAACCATCTTCGTGATGCTCGATCTCGCCGAGCGCGGACAGGTTGTTGCCGGCCCACCAGCCATAGCGGGGCGTGAAGTCGATATCGGCGGTACCGCTGGCCGGCCCGAGCTGCCAGGGAGCGAGGTTGGCATAATCCTGGGCGTTGAAATCTTCCGGCACCTTGAAGTCGTGGCTCTTCTTGGAGAGGTTGGTGATCCTGCCATGTATGCGACGCAGTTTGAAGATGCGGATCGCACTGCGTTCGTGGGACCAGCCGACCATGTACCAGTCGTCGTGCGTATACATCATGGAATACGGATCCACCACGCGTTCCTCGACCGCGTCACTACCGAAGGAGTGATACGAGAATTTGATGGTCTTGCGGTTCGACTTCGCATCGTCGATCTTCGCCAGCCGTTTCGCCGCCTCGTCGTCAAAACCTGAAGAGGGAAGGTCTATACATACACAACTTGTCTCGGGGTCCTCGAGGGTGTTGCCGGTGCCGAGGGCAAGGCTCTGCAACGCAAGCCGCAGCAGGTTGCTGTAAGCGAACTGGCCGTCCAGCAGGTAGAGGCAGGTGTGAAGCGACATCAGCTCCTCGTGTGAGAAGGTCACCGCCGGCAGGAAGAAGTTCTCGGGCGGCAGGCTGTAGACGTCGCCTTCCCCGTACTCGTCACGCTCGCTCCTGATCTCAATGCCCAGGTTTGCCAGGTCGTCGCGGTCTGAAAAGAAACGACGTGCAAAGGTCTCCGGGCTCCTGCCGCTGTCATATCCCTCGACGCATCGGCGGATGTCTTCGGCGCCGATCTTGCGGCCGTTGATCGACATCAGGTAGGAGACCAGCGACAGCTGCCTGATGAGCTTGTCCCTGTCCTTGGGGGAGCCTTTTCCTTGATGCTGGCCATCTAGAACTTTCCGTCCGCTCGGCAGGTTAGGATATTCAAGTCATTGTATCCTGTGGGTGACCCGGCGGAAAGGGTGCCCGGTCACGATTGATCTCGAAGCTCAATTTATTCTGCGCTTGCAGGCCGTGGGGCGTATAATTGGCGCATTGTTCCGGGAGGTTTATACGGCTGGGCGAGAACGGCGCGCGATGCGGTGGTCCCGCACGGAAAGAGCTGTTCCACACTACTGGAGGCAGGATGAAGCTGACATCGTTTCTATACCGCGCGGCGAGGTTGTCGCGCAACACTGAAGTCATCACCTCGGGAAATCCGAAGAAGATGGCCCGGCGGGTGAAGAACATAGTGCTTGGCCGCACGATCTTCAGGCGGATAAACAGGTGGTAGACATCATGACTCATATGTCTTGTGTATATATAGCCGGGCACTTACGGGCGGTCTGGTCATGCGCCGGCGGCGCGGGCGGCGCGGCATGACACTCAGTCTGCTCTGCGGTCCCGCCGGATCTGGTAAAACCACGCGCGCCATCGATGCGTTTCTGGCGGCGCATGACCGCGGCGAAAAAGCAGTTTTCATTGCGCCCAGCGGTCCGGATGCGCGGCATTTTGAGCGGCGGATAATCCGGGCGCTTGGCGATGAAAAAAATCCGGGTGTGCTCAGGGGCGGGAAAGTAACCACGTATGGCGGTTTGTGCCATGAGATACTGGCGGCGGCCGAGCCGGGTGCGCGGTTCCTGAGCGGCAACGAACGTTTTCTGCTACTGCGCGCGATAGTCGATACGACAGATAATCTTCACAGCCTTGCGCCTTCATCGACTTTCGACGGCTTCGTGAATGCGCTGGCCGGACTTCTGGGAGAGATGGAGCTGCTCGGTATCGACGCGACCCGGATGGGGGAATCGCTCCGTTCATGGGCCGGGAACGATGAATGGCGCCAGGGTCTCAACAAGGACCTGTACCGGTTTTTTGAAAGTTACGAGGCCGCTCTCGGGGACATGAGAGTATATGACTCCCAGCTTGCGCAAAGGAAGGCACTGGCAGCCCTTGAGGAAAGCCCGGCGCTGCTTGAATACGAAACGGTTATCATCGACGGTTTCTGGGATTTCACGCCGATTCAGCACGAATTCATCGAACAGATGTCCTCAGCCGCGAACAGCTTGCTGGTCACACTTCCTTTCGTCGCCGGGCGCGTGGCGTATCTTGCCCCCGCGGGACATGTCGAGCGACTGAAAGCGCTGGACGGTGTGCAGACCGAAACACTGGAGTCGCCCACAAAAAGCGACCGCGCGCCGGCGCTGTCGCATCTTGCGGACAGCCTCTTTGAAGAAGATCCCGGAAAAGTCTCAGCACCCGGCGCTGTTTTCAGGATGAAAGGCGCAGGCTCACGGGGTCAGGCCACGATGGTCGCCGCACAGATCCTGAAACTGTGGCGCAAGGGCCAGGACCTGGACGAGATCGCCATAGTCTGCCGCAGCCTCGAACAGGACATGTACTCGATTGCCGCCGCCCTCGAGGAATTCGGCGTACCCTATGATCTACCCGCGCCGGTTCCGCTCACCGCGACCGCCGCGGGCAGAACCGTGATGGCCGCCCTGGATTTCGCGGCCGGGAGCAGATCCCGCGACAGCCTGTTTGTTTATCTACGCAGTCCCTTTTCCGACATCCCGCGTGAAAAGGTTGACGAATTCGATCGCCGTTGCCGGCTCTTTGGGATCGAGGATACTTACGACCTTCTGATGGAATGCAAGATACGCTGCGGTGATCCGCTGGAGGAAATAAACCGGCTGGCGTCGGCGGCAGCGAAAGGCGTCGAGGCGCTGGGAGACGAGCTCCGCCGGTTCGTAAGATCGTTTTTTAAAAAACCGCATTATATTGACGGCGTGTTGGCGGAGACACTGAAGATCGATATCCTCGCTCTCGAAAGTCTGAGCGCGTTATGTGACGAGGCCGGTACTGCCGGGAAGATAATCGAGGGCGCGGCACCTTTACCCGACGGGCAGGAGCGGGGGAACACGGACAGCGCCGGCCTGTTGTTGCGCGGCATCCGGCAGGCCTCGATCAGGATGCCTGCCCTGACGCACCGGAACTGCGTGCGCCTCCTGGATCCTCACCGGATACTCAACCAGCACTTCAACATGATTTTCGTATGCGGCCTCCTGGAGAAACAGTTCCCCAGCCTCGGCCGTGAGGACTCCTTTTTTTCCGACGCCGACCGCCGCGAGCTTAGCGGCAATTACGGTATCGGCCTGGACAGCCGCAAAGGCAGGCTGGACGAAGAGCGCTTCCTTTACCACCGCACATTAAGCCGCGCGCGCGACAGGGTATACCTCTGCTATCCGGCCTGTGACAAGGAAGGAAAGCCGACCATCCCGTCGCTGTTTGTCGATGATACCCTCGACCTTTTTGAAAAAGATTCCATTACCAGCCGCGAAATGAAGATAGGCGACCTTACCTTCACGCCCGGTGAGGCGCCGACCGCTGAACAGGCGGTGCGCTCGCTGGCGCTGCTGTCGGGAACGGCTGAGAAGACAGACAGGGTGCTTATCGAAGCCGCCGCGGCCGCCGGGCTGGGCGCAAGGCTTGAAAAAGTCCTGGGTGCATGCGAAACAAACGTACCCGTTATCAGTGATCCAGAGGTTATCGCCAGGCTTGCCGGGCTGGCCTCCTTCAGGGTAACGGAGCTGCAGCGTTACCTGAAATGCCCTTTCAGATATTTCGTCGAGAAGGTCCTCGATCCCACCGACATGGAACCCCTGGGCCACGGCCTCAAACGCGGCCAGGTCATGCACGATGTTTTGTGCAAGTTCGGGGCACAGCTTAAAAGGTCGGAGCTCTATCTCAACGATCCGGGCATAAAACCGGAGCAGATCGCTGAAGTCAGGCGCCAGATGGCGGGATATATCGAGGAAGAACTCATCGACGCCGGTTCTGACCTCGAGACTCTGATACTGAAGGAGGAACTGTCCTGGCACCTCAACCGATACATCGACAGGGAAATCGCGAGCGTGCGGCCTCTGAAATATTACGACTTCGAGGTCAGCTTCGGCGCTTCCACAAGCAAATGCGGTGGGAAGAACGACACGGACAACGTTCTGCCCATGGGAGATTTCAATCTCCGTGGACGGCTCGACCGTGTCGACTGGCAAGGGGACAGGGACAATGCCCTGGTCATCGACTACAAGGCATCGAAGCAGGTCGCCTCATTTTCCAGTTTCGAGAAGGACAGGGAGATCCAGCTTCCCCTCTATATCCTGGCCCTGCGGGAGGCTTTCGGGCTGACGCCGATCGGCGGCGAGTACTATTCGCTCAGGGGGGAAAAGCGCCGCGGGCTGTATCTTGAAGGCTACGACGAGCTGATCGGATCCTCGTCGTCCGAGATGAGTAAAAAGGATATTGTCGACAGCGAAACCTTCGAACGGGCGCTTGAAACGGCGAAGACCCTGGCGCGCGAGGCCGCGGATGGCATCCGCACGGGGAGTTTTTCAACGGCGCTTCTGAATTCAAAAAACGAATGCGAATGGTGCGGCCTGTCCAGCGTCTGCCGCAGCAAGTCGCTCCCCGAAATGATTGATGGGCTCGCCGATGACTGACATCGAGCTTACACCCGATCAGCTGGAGGCCATCAAGACCCTGGACGGGCCTGTCTTCGTGGCCGCCGGGGCCGGGTCAGGCAAGACCGGGGTCGTGACCCGCCGTTTTGTCCACGCAGTCGCGACCGGATATGCCGCCGTGGATGAGATCCTCACGATCACATTCACAAAGAAAGCCGCGGCGGAGATGATGGAGCGGATTCGGGAATACCTCAGGACGGAACCGTCCGACGATGCCGGCCTGGCCAGGATGGCCGAGGCCTACCGCGAAATAGAGCTTGCCCAGATCAGTACCATCGACAGTTTCTGCGCCTCGCTGCTGCGGGCCAACGCCCTCGCGGCGGGGATAGACCCCAATTTCACCGCTGTCGATGATTCCCAGGCCGGGCTGATCAGGGAAGAAGTATTCGACGACTGCTTAAAGCAGCTCGTAAGTGACAATCGCGCCGAAGCCGTAGAGTTCATAGCGGCTTATGACCCAAACCTCAGCGGTGCCCTCTTTGAAACCATCACCGATGTATACGCGGACCTTCGCAGCCAGGGTAAAAAAGTGACTTTACCGCACCCGGAGCTACCGGATATCGGGCTGGCGGAGCAGGAGCTTCTGGAAGTGACCGTTGCCGCGCGCGAGGCCGCTTCTCAAATCTTGGAACCTAATAGTAATCAGTCAAAAGGACTGGAAAAGCTGGCGCGGCTTGAACTGGCTCTGGCGGAAAGTAATCCAGTCCTGCGGGTTCACCAGGCTGAAATGAAAGAAATCAGACCTGGAAGCATGGGGCCAGCCAAAGAGGCGTTCTCCCTGCTGGAAGAGCCACGCGTGGCTTTCGTCAACGCGGTCCGTTCCAGTATTGCGCTAAAATCGCTTGCTCTATTCCGCAAGCTGCTCGAGTCTTTCGATCGAAAATACGCTGAAGCGAAACATGAGCGCGGCGTGCTGGACTTTGCCGACCTCGCTGTGCGGACAAGGGATCTGCTCAGGGACAAGCCTGGAATCGCGAAGAGGGTCTCGTCCCGGTACAGGTTGATCATGGTCGACGAGTTTCAGGACACCAACGCCCTTCAGCATGAGCTGATCGGCCTGATCGCCAACGATAACCTCTTCCTCGTTGGCGACGAGAACCAGGCCATCTACGGTTTCCGCTACGCTGATGTTGAGCTTTTCAGGCAGGAGAAGGAAAAAGCGCGGGAAAACGATTACCTGATAGAGCTGAAGAACAACTTCCGCAGCCAGCCGCAGATCATCGATTTCGTCGATCACATCTTCAATCGTGAAAGCATGCTGGCTCCGGGCTATCTCAAACTTGAAGCTTCCGCTGTGCTCGAAGCGAAAGACGAGGAATGCCGCGTCGAGGTTATCCTCGTCGATGGGCGGCGAAACGATAAAAAAATTGGCCTGGAAGCAGTCAAAAAAGATGTAACGCGACCCGCGGAGGCACAACTTATCGCCGAGCGGCTGAACGAGCTTTTCGACGAGGGTTATTCGAAAAGCGATGTTGCCATCCTGCTG
>JBAZWE010000044.1:0-15246 GCA_041660545.1 Thermoleophilia bacterium | reverse complement strand
ACATTAGCACTGCCCCCCGCCACAACCGCGGCGGGAAGGGCGTAAGAACAATCAAGCACACCGAGAGCAAGGGCACGCTCGTCGCAGCCAAGGTTGTGCGTGACAACCACGAGCTGGTGCTCATATCCGCGGATGGCACGATAATCCGTATTCCCGTGAGCGGCATATCCTGCATGGGACGCTCCACACAGGGTGTGAGGGTCATGAATCTGCGCAAGGGCGATCGCGTAAGCGCGGTAGCCCGCGTTGTCGCCAGCCAGCCCGGTGGCACGGAGGAAGAGATCGAGGCAGAATGATCACGATCATTCTGCTGGCCGTAGTCTTCATTGTGGGCGCCCTGCTAGGAAAACTGCTGGTCCGTAACATCAAGCGTTGAATTAGCACCTCTCATCCGGCCTCACACGATACGTTTCCCCACATCTCTCCAGGCTCTCTCGCGCAGACATCCCGGCCATCTCAGAACGGCGCCGTGAATGAGATCGGCGTAGGAAGTAAGCCATTGGATGTGATAATCTTTGTGCGCCTCCACAAGAGCTTTTTTACTTAAATAACAACAAATGCAGGGAATCCATATACATGACACAACTTACTCGTGAGCAAATCAAGGAGATCATCCCTCACCGGGATCCATTCCTCTTTCTCGATGAGGTAATCGAGCTGGTGCCGGGCGAACGCGCTGTCGCCATAAAGAACGTACGCGCCGATGAGCCGCACTTTAAGGGTCACTTTCCAGGGCGGCCGGTTATGCCCGGCGTATTGATGATCGAAGCCCTTGCCCAGGCTGGGGCGGTCGTTGCGCTCTCCCTCCCAGAAAACCAGGGAAAGCTCGTGCTTTTTGCGGGCATCGACGGCGTACGCTTCAAGCGCATCGTTGTTCCTGGTGATATTCTCAGGCTGGAAGTCGAGATGACTCGCATGCGCGGTACAATCGGCAAGGGCGAGGTCAGGGCTCTGGTCGATGGTGAACTCGCCTGCAAAGCCACCCTGACATTTATGATCGTCGAGAATCAGGCATGAGCGCGGCCTGAAGTGAAATCCAGGCAAGTAAAAATCTCCGCCATAGGCACCCATGTGCCGGAGCGGGTCGTGACCAACGACGAGCTCTCCCTAACCCTTGACACTTCTGACGAGTGGATCTCCACGCGCACCGGCATTCGCGAGCGCCGTATCGCGGCGGAAGGCGAAGCAGCCTCCGACCTTGGCGCTATCGCCGCCCGCCGCACGCTCAAGGCCGCCGGAGTTGCCTCAACAGAGCTGGACCTGATCATCGTGGCCAGCCTCTCCCCCGATACGATTTTTCCCCCGACGGCCTCCTATCTGTCCGGCCTGATCGGTGCCAACGGCACTCCCGCATTCGACCTCTCCGCCGCCTGTACGGGTTTTATATATGCGCTGGCCACGGGCAGTGCCTTTGTTGCCTCGGGGCAGGCTGACAAAGTTCTCGTCGTAGGTGCGGAGGTCGTGTCCCGGATGATAGACTGGACTGACCGGGGAACCGCTGTTCTCTTTGGAGACGGCGCCGGCGCTGTTTTACTGGAACCCGCGGCCGAAGGCGAGCCGGCTCTAATCGGTTTTGATCTCGGCAACGATCCGGTGGGCGCCGGCGAGCTATATCTGCCCGCGGGCGGTTCGCGGATGCCTGCCAGCGAAGAAACAGTCGCTACGCATCAGCATTCGATAAAGATGAATGGCCGTGAGGTTTTTAAATTCGCGACCAGGATCATCGTTGCATCGGCTGAGAGGGTGCTTAAAAGACATGGAATGGATGTAGGGGATGTCAATTTATTCGTTCCTCACCAGGCGAACAGCCGCATTATTGATGCAGCAGCCCGCAAGCTCGGGATAGCACCGGAGCGGGTTTTTTCAAATCTCGAACGTTATGGCAACACTTCTTGTGCTTCCATCCCGCTGTGTCTTGATGAAGCGGCCGCGGCGGGCCGGATCAATGAGAATGACCTCGTGCTGATGGTCGGTTTTGGTGCCGGCCTGTCGTGGGGTTCATGCCTGACGCGCGTCGGAGACTTAAAAAGAGTCTGATAGAAAGTCTGGAGCACGTAATGCCTAATCGCATATGCGACATTTTGGAAATCGAGCATCCGATTATTCAGGGCGGCATGAGCTGGACAAGTGACGCCAGTCTCGCCGCGGCCGTATCAAACGGCGGCGGTCTGGGAGTCATCGGAGCCGGAGCCATGCCGGCTCAGCTTCTTCGCGAAGAGATAAGAAAGACGCGCGAACTCACGGACAAACCATTCGGGGTAAACCTGATCATGATCAATCCCGACCTCGGAAAGCAGATCGAGGTATTACTGGATGAGAGGCCGGCGGCTGTCACGCTGGGAGCGGTCCAGAGCACCGCCTGCATTCCCGAGCTGAAGGAGAAGGGTATCAGGGTTCTCCCCGTTGTGGCCGCGGTTGCAGTGGCGCGACGCGCCGAACAAAATGGGGCTGACGCAATTGTGGCCGAGGGATCCGAAGCAGGAGGCCATATTGGCGAGACCACAACCATGGTTTTGACGCCCCTCATCGCCCGCTCGGTTGAGATTCCCGTAGTGGCGGCAGGCGGAATCATCGATGGCGCAAGCCTGGTGGCTGCGTTTGCCCTGGGCGCCGAGGGAGTACAGATGGGAACACGCTTTGTATGTGCCACCGAATGCACCGTACACCCGTCCGTGAAAGAAAAATTTCTTAAAGCCGGAGACCGCGCCACGGTCGTGACCGCACGCGCCATCGGTTATCCGGTCAGGGCGATCAAGAACAAGCTCGCGGGCCTTTATGTCGATCTCGAGAGGGAATACCTTTTAGGGGAGCGTACCGCCGAAGACATAGAGAAACTGGGTCTGGGCAAGCTGCGTGAGGCCATGCGCGAAGGCAACACCCGCGATGGCTCCATGATGGCGGGTCAGGGCGTCGCCCTTGTAGACAGGGTGCAGCCAGCGGCGGAGATCATAGCCGAACTGGTTGCTGAAGCAGAGGTTGTCGCGGAAAGTCTCTGCGGGCGAGTAGTACTACGGCGTTGAGGCGGGTCTTTGATGGGAAATGATTCATGACGGGCAAGCTGGCACTTATTTTTCCGGGGCAAGGTTCGCAGTCGGTCGGCATGGGAAGAGCACTCGCCTCCTCTTTTGAGACGGCCGCAACGATCTATAGCCGCTCAGCGGAAATTCTCGGATGGGATGTCGCCGCACTCAGTTTTGAAGGTCCCGAGGACAAGCTGGCCAGCACCGAGTTCGCCCAGGTGGCCTTGTACGTCAATAGCATGGCTGCCATGACGGTGTTATCACAGGAAGGTATCGCCGGCAGCGTTGTGTGCGGTCACAGTCTTGGTGAATACAGCGCGCTCGCGGCGGCGGGAGCAATAAATTTTGAAGACGGCCTGAGGCTGGTCGCAAGCCGTGGAAAGGCGATGGCGCTCGCGGCGGCCGAGAGGCCCGGCGCCATGGCGGCGATCATCGGCCTGGAAGACGGACAGGTAGAAGATATCTGCTCGCGATCCGGCGAAGTCTGGCCTGTTAATTATAATTGTCCCGGACAACTGGTGATAAGCGGCGAGACTGAATCGGTTTTGAGGGCCATCAGGGACGCCGAAGCGGCAGGGGCAAGAAAGGCTGTCAGGCTGGCAGTCAGCGGCTCGTTCCACAGCCCCCTGATGCGGGCCGCGGCAGGCAGGATGAAGGAAGAGTTGGTAGAAGTGGAAATAAAAGACCCGTCACCACCGCTCCTTTCCTCGATAAGCTGTGAGTATGAGACGGCCGAAGGATTGAAGGACCTGCTGGTCAGGCAGATAGTTTCGCCGGTTCGCTGGCGGCAGTCAGTAGAGCGCCTCATCGACGACGGTGTGGAGCGCTTCATCGAAATCGGTAACGGAAAAGTTTTGAGCGGTCTTATCCGCCGGATCAACAGGGATGTTAGGACATACCAGGTTTCCGATCCGGAAAGTCTGGAGAAGACGCAGGCCATGGTATAAAGTGGCTCACTGCTGACAGGAATTTTTAAAAAAGAGACACCACACAACAATTGAAAACAAGGAAGTTCGCAAAGACGGAAAACCATGGTTTTCTGGAAACGGGCAAGTGAAAATGACAGAAGATATGACAAGTTATAGCCTGGCCGGTCAGGTGGCCCTGGTGACAGGCGGTGCGCGAGGCATCGGACGCGCTACGGTGATCGCGCTCGCCGGCGCTGGAGCATCCGTTGCCATCAACTATCAGCACAGCCAAGAGGCTGCACAGGTGGTGGCTGAAAGTATTCGTAGCAAGGGCGGCAAACTGACCACGGTACAGGGCGATGTCGCCGACCCGGCCCAGGTCAAGGCCATGATCAAGCAGGCCGAGGCGGATCTCGGGCAGATTTCCATCCTGGTAAACAACGCCGGAATTACCCGGGACACCCTGACCATGCGCATGAGCGAGGAAGATTTTGACATCGTGATCGCCACGAGCCTTAAGGGAGCCTTCCTTTGCAGTAAGGCGGTTGCCCGTGGCATGATGAAGGCCCGAGGCGGATCGATAATCAATGTTTCCAGCGTCATCGGCCGGCGGGGTAACCCCGGTCAGGCCAACTACGCCGCCGCCAAGGCCGGACTCATTGGTTTCACCAAGTCGCTGGCCCGAGAACTGGGCCCGCGAGGCGTCCGGGTCAACGCAGTCGCTCCCGGGTATGTGATAACCGACATGACTTCCGAATTGCCGAGTGAAAAGAAGGACAAGATATTGGAAAATACACCGCTGGGAAGACTGGCGACTCCGGAAGAGATCGCCAGCGTTATAGCCTTCCTTGCTTCGCCGGCCGCTGGATATATAACCGGCGCCGTGATTCCCATCGATGGGGGTATGGGCATATGAGCCGCCGCGTGGTTGTTACCGGCATCGGTGTGGTTTCACCGGTGGGAACAGGAGTTGAGGAATACTGGAGTGCTTTGATGGCCGGGAAGTCGGGCATGGGTCCCATAACCCAGTTTGATACTACCGATTTTCGCGTCAGATTCGCCGCCGAGGTCAAGGACTTCGATCCGACGGCATATGTTGATAAAAAAAGCGCCCGGCGTATGGACCGTTTCGCCCAGTTCTCGGTAGCGGCGGCAAAGCTTGCCGTGGAGGACAGCGCTCTGGACATAGCTGCTGACCCTGAGAATATAGGAGTGATGGTATCGAGCGGGATCGGTGGACTGAAAACTTTTGAACGTGAGACCGAGGTTCTGCTCAACAAGGGACCGAACCGCATCAGCCCACTATTCATACCCATGCAGATCGTCAATATGGCATCGGCGCAGGTTTCCATAGTGCTGGGAACGAGAGGGCCGCTGAGCACCGTATGTACCGCCTGTTCGTCGGCGAGCAACGCAGTAGGAGACGCCTTTGAGTTGATCAAGCGAGGCGCGGCGGACGTCATGCTGGCTGGTGGATGTGAAGCAACAATATCCCCCGTCGGCATCGCCTCATTTGCCGCCATGCGCGCGCTTTCAGAAAGAAACGATGAGCCGGAGCGCGCCAGCCGTCCTTTCGACCGCGACCGCGACGGCTTTGTCATGGGCGAAGGTTCCGCCGTCCTGGTTCTTGAGGAGTATGAGCGCGCACGTGCCCGGGGCGCCAGGGTTTATGCTGAGATCAGCGGTTATGGCATGAGCTCAGACGCCTATCATATCAGCGCTCCGGAACCATCAGGTCACAACCAGGCGCGCGCCATGTTGGCGGCATTTGCCGAGGCGGGCATCAACCCCTCTAAGGTCGACTATATAAACGCCCACGGAACATCGACCCCCATTGGTGATGAAATCGAGACCAGGGTTATCAAGCTGGCACTTGGCGAACGAGCCAGCACTGTTGCCATTAGCTCCACCAAGTCAATGATAGGTCACTGTCTGGGCGCTTCGGGCGCACTCGAATCAGCGGTCTGCGTTCTGGCTATCGATCGGGGCGCTATTCCACCGACCATAAATCTTGAAAACCCCGATCCGGAATGTGATCTGGACTACGTGCCCAACCAGGCACGAAAACAAGTGGTTCGGGTGGCTGTATCGAACTCCTTTGGTTTTGGCGGCCACAACGTCACCCTGGTATTCCAGGCTGTCTAGGAGGCTGACTTGGCTCAGCAAGTGTCTGTGGATATCAGTCGCCGCAACGGCAGCACCGATCTGCCGGGAGCTGAGAGTTGTCCTTCATGCAAACAGCTTCTCGACGTCGGCGAGCTGGAAGCCAACCTCAAGGTCTGTTATCACTGTGGTCACCACTTCCGGCTGAACGCCTCCGAGCGTATCGGCCAGCTGGTTGATGCCGGCACATGGAACGAGATGGCGGGGAATCTGCGCTCAGCCGACCCCCTGGAATTTTTCGACCTGCGTCCTTACCCCGAGCGTATAGAAGAAGCGGAGTTTGCAACCGGGTTTTCAGAAGCCATCAGAGTAGGTACGGCGAGGATCAACAAGATGGACGTCATCCTTGCCGTAATGGACTTCTCTTTCATGGGCGGCAGTATGGGGAGCGTTGTGGGAGAGATGTTCTGGCGTGCCACCGAAGAGGCCGTCAAAACCCGTTATCCTCTGGTCGTAGTCTGCGCTTCGGGTGGTGCCCGCATGCAGGAAGGCATCCTTTCCCTGATGCAGATGGCAAAGACAACGTGCGCCGTCGACATGCTCGGTGAGACCCCGGTACCGTTTGTGACTGTGCTAACCAATCCCACCACAGGCGGTGTCATGGCCAGTTTTGCCACACTGGCGGACGTTATAATTTCCGAGCCTGGAGCCCTGCTTTGTTTTTCGGGCCCCCGGATTATCGAACAGACCCTCAAGGAAAAACTGCCCGAAGATTTTGGTCTGGCCGAGTCCAACCTGGATCACGGTCAGATAGACATGATTGTCGCCCGGCCAGATCTTAAGAGCCGGTTGGTGCAGATACTGGGTATGCTGGAAGGAGGTGTTGCCTGTGCCCTCCAACCCCTTTGGGAGGAAGAAGCGCGCCCTGCACGACGAAGAGGGACGTTTACGCAAGCGCTTGGCCGAATTAAAGCGATTGCCAACTCTCCCTGGCGTGCATTTAAAAGATGAGGTAGCCAAAATCAGCCAGCGACTCAGGGAGCTGAGTCGCGGGCGGCATCTGGACAAGGCGGTCTGGGAGAAGGTTGAACTGGCCCGGCATCCGAAGCGTCCTTATACCCTGGACTACATCGAACATATGTTCGCGGGTTTCACTGAGTTGCGCGGTGACCGCTGCTACGGCGACGATCCTGCAATCGTCTCCGGCCTGGCTGCCTACCATGGTCGTACGCTCATGGTGATCGGCCACCAGAAAGGGCGCGACCTGGCGGCTCGCACCAGGCGCAACTTCGGCATGGCGCGCCCCGAAGGATATCGGAAGGCCCAGCGCCTGATGCGGATGGCCGACAAGTTCGGTATTCCGGTATTGACGTTGATCGACACACCCGGCGCCTATCCCGGCGCGGCGGCGGAGGACCGCGGCCAGGCCGGCGCCATATCCGGATCTCTCATGTGCATGGCCAGGCTTAGCGTGCCCACTGTGGCTGTAATTATCGGAGAGGGAGGTAGTGGCGGAGCCCTCGCGCTTGCCCTGGCCGACCGGGTGCTGATGATGGAGAATTCGATTTATTCTGTTATTTCACCCGAATCATGCGCTGCTCTTCTCTGGAAGGACTCCACGGAGGCGCACTTGGCCGCACAGACACTAAGGATGACCTCCTCTGAACTTTTTGAGCTTGGCATCATTGACGAGGTATTGCCGGAACCAAGAGGGGGTGCGCACCGTGACCATTCTGCCGCGGCACGCATTCTTAAAGATGCCCTGGAAGACAAACTGCGCGAACTTGATGAAATAAATCCGCAAGTCAGGAAAAAAGAACGGTCAGAAAAATTCAGGCAAATGGGGGTCTGGAGAGAAAACGGTTTAACACTTTTCTAGAACGCGGTTAAACGAAAACCCAAACAGATCAGGCTGTTTCGCGTTCCTCTTCCTCATCTTCACGAAAACCCTGGTAGCTGAAGAATCCAGCTATTTCACCGGAGACCATCGAATCGCTCACCCGGTTGATTGCCAGGATTCCTTCAAGGAGCTTATGCTCTTCAACAGAGTCCGCGGGTGTGACGTTGTTTAGCAATGTTTCCTGCAGGGCGTTACGAAAAGCAAGAGCTGTTGTAATGATATCCGGCAGACCGTAACCCACCGCGGTACGACGAAAAGAAGCCTCACGGGCCGCGCTCCAGACACGATGGAGGATCTCGCTCCGCTGGTAATCTTCTGCCTCGAGATATTCCACTGCATGTCCCAGCAGTTTGGTTGCAACTCCGTTTCCCATGGGCGTTTGAAGCATCTGCTCAAAATCTTCAGCAATGTGACCGTTCAGGTTTTCCAGCCAACGCCGCAACACTTCGTCATGATTCAATCTTATGGACTTTGCTAGAGAATGCGTCAGCATGAAGAACCCTCCGTGTTGTTCAACCTGCTGTTTGTATCGGAGATATGCGGGGATTCTGGACCCCGGGACGGATCTTATCCGCTGCGATGCCCGCTGGCGGCAACCTGGTTGGCGATAAGTGCGGCCGTCGCTCCGGCGCCAACACCGTTGTCGATATTGACGGCTACAAGGCCGGGACAGCAGCTCTGCAACATACTGAGTAGAGCCGTGATCCCACCGCCTCCAAGTCCGTAGCCGGTTGAGGTCGGTAGACCGATTACCGGAACCGGAACCAGCCCCGCGACAACAGATGGAAGCGCGCCCTCCATGCCGGCGGCGACTATTATCACAGAAACCCGCGCCTCGATCATTTGGCGCAACGGTTCCACCAGGCGATGGACACCGGCCACACCTGCGTCGTAGGATGCGATGACCTCGCAGCCCATTTCTTCGGCGACGATCTTCGCCTGCTCGGACACGGGGATATCGGCGGTACCGGCCGAAAGAATGCCTACCCTGCCATCGGTTTGCTCCAGCTTATAATCGCCGCGGTGAAGCACGATCATTTGTGCGTCCTCGTTTGTTACCTGCACCAGCCCGGCAAACTTCTCACCCAGGACCTGTCTCTGCTCATTGTTAACACCGCTCGCGATGGCGCGTCCCGCCTGTTTTAACATCTCCGAGCAGATCCCCACGAGTTGCCCGGTTGTTTTCCCTGGAGCATAGATTACCTCCGGCACACCTTTTCGCGCATGACGATCCAGGTCGAGACGGGCGAAATCCGCCAATGCGGCGATCCCAACGAGGGATAGTTTTGACTGCGCCTCATCGACACTGAGCTTGCCGCTGGCAAGCAGCTCCAGGGTTTCACGCAGGTTCACGAGCACACCTCACCCAGAAACGCGGTGGCGTTATCTCCCATGATGGCCTTGCGTTCGTCCACGCTTATATTTGCTTCATCGAGCTCCCTCATATATCGCTCTGGAGAGATGAGGGGAAAGTCGCTGCCAAACAGGATTTTTCGATGGCCGACTGAGTCGATCGCCGTTCTATATATTCGGGACTCATAGAGAAACGGGCTGGCAGAGCAGTCGTAATAGACATTGGTGAGCGCCTTTCTGACATCAGGCATCAGCTCATAGAATGGAAGGCCTCCGCCCCAGTGGGCATATACAAGCTTTAGGTCGGGATGCTGCAATGCGAACTCGTATCCCTTGCGGGGGCTTGTACGGCCTTTGCCGGGGTACGTCCGTCCCACGGGTTCACTGAGGTGTATGAGCATGGGCAGTCCGTTTTCAGCCGCAACCGTCGACAAGTTTTGCATACCGTTTTCGTCTGTAAGTTCGAAACCCTGGCCGTCGGGCTTGAGTTCGCCGATACCCTTGAGTCCCAGATCCAGGCAGCGCTCGAGCTCCACGGTGGCCTTCGGGTGCATCGGTGGCATGTTGGCGAAACCAACAAGTCGCTCAGGGAAGCGGGATACGGCATCCGCTATATAGGAGTTGGTTTCCACATACAGATCGAAACTGTTCCAGGCAAAACCGCAAACGACAGCCCTGTCGATTCCGCAACGGTCCATCTCTTCAACGAGATTGCTGGCGGTCGCCATGCGTGCGCTTGTAGAGCCATAGAGGTGTGCGAACCACTCCTCTTGAGCCAGATACGTCCCGCGCTTCGAGATTACGTCAGGCGGAAATATGTGGGTATGGAAATCAATGATCACCAAGCCAGTATAATGCGAAACGCCATGGTTTCGCTACGCGATGCTCCAGTCGGCCGCATCCCGCACCAGGCACTTGTTTCCGTTGTAGATGTTCTCGGCTTCTTCCACCGACATGTCGGCAAGCGTGATAGCCGAGATGGCGTCGCACATGCGAACTGCTTCTTCAAGAGGTTTCTGGTGGATATTCCTGCCGGTTGCGTTACCTATCGCCCCACTTACGTGGATCTGGTCGTGGAGGCGCTGCAGGAAGACATTGGCGTCGGTTGACGACCCGCCGGCCGCGACCACATGGGTTCTGCCGGCCGCCGCTACAGCTTCCTTGAAGATTTCGTGCGACTCCTGGCCCTCGGACTTCGGGTAGTTTACCTTGACGAAATCGGAGCCAAGTGTAAGAGCGACACCACAGGCGCCGGCAATCAGGTGCGGATCCATTTCATCGACGACATCCTTGCCGCGCGGGTATATCCAGAGCACGGTCAGCATGCCGTGACGGTGTGCGTCATTTACCAGCTTTGCCGCCTGTGCCAGCATCTGTGGCTCGTACGTGCTGCCCAGATAAATCGTGTAGCCTACGGCTGGAATCTTCAAACCGGAGTCCTGTGCGAACTCGGCGACGCGGTCAACGTCAAGCCACAGGTTGCTGAAGGGATCCATCGTCGCGGTTTTTACCAGGTTAGTCTTCGAGTTCAGTTTTACAAGGTAAGGAACATCCGCATAATCGGCACCGTACCGGGCTACCATGCCGATCTGCGTGGCGAAGACACCGATAGTGCCCTTGCTGGCAATCCTGAACATGTGCTCGGGATCGGCATCATCAGCCGGGATCTCGCCCAGCTCGTACTTGCCGACAAAGTCCTTGTTCAGATGCTCGACTTTCTGATCGCCCGCGAATAGCATCAACCTGCCCGTCGACTTTGTCATCAGGTTGAAATTGTTGACGTATTCACCTCTCTTTGCAGGCGGGACATCCAGTGGAATCATGACGTCTTCAGCATCAGCCATGGTCGTGCTCCTTTCAGCTTTGAAGTTAGGGATCTTATCCTGCCGGTGTCGCCGCAGACCTCAAACTATGGACTGCGGCCGACCCTACGAACATTTCGTATATAATATGCAGGTTCTGAGCATAATAAACTATAAGGAGCGCTTCAAGGAATCAAGATGTCCACGGTCACAGAAAAAGCAAAAGCCGCGCGTTCGGCATCATACGACCTTTCGGTACTGCCAACCGAGGCAAAGAACACAGCCCTGATGGCTATGGCCGATGCCCTGGAGAACCACCTCGACGAGATAGAAGAAGCCAACTCACTGGACCTGGAGGCCGGGAAGGCCAAAGGGCTGACCGCCGCCATGATGGACCGCCTGATGCTGGACAAAGTACGCGTTGGGCTCATGGCAAGCAATCTGCGTGATGTGGCCGCGCTCGACGATCCAGTGGGAACTGTTATAAAGGCCTGGACGGCATCCAACGGCATGGAGATGTCGCGTGTACGCACACCAATCGGGGTTATCGGCATCGTATATGAAGCCAGGCCCAATGTTACAACCGACACCGCCGCCCTTTGCATAAAGGCGGGCAATGCCATAATTCTCCGTGGTGGCTCCGAGGCGATTCACTCCAACAAGGTGCTGGCGCGACTTATGGCTGATGCCGGAAAAGGGGCGGGTATGCCGGAAGGGGCCATACAGTTTGTGGAGACCACCGACCGTACGGCGGTCGACGAGCTACTGGGCCTGACGGGGTCGATCGATCTCGTTATCGCCCGGGGTAGCCACAGGCTTATCAACGCCGTGATGGAAAAATCGAAAATACCCGTGATGAAGCACTACCGGGGCTTGTGCCATATATATGTCGAAAACTCAGCAGACCGTGCTATGGCGGTGGAAATAATAAATAACGCCAAATCGAATCGTCCCAGCACATGCAATTCAGTGGAGACGGTGCTGATTGATGAAAATGCGGCCCCACAAGTGCTGCCAGCGCTGGCAGCCCGGCTGAAGGAGTCCGGGGTCGAAGTTCGCGGTGATGAAGCAGCCCGGGCTATTGTTCCTGAATGGGAGGAGGCTTCCGAGGAAGACTGGGATACTGAATATCTGGACTTCATCCTCTCGCTGAAAGTAGTCTCGGGCTTCGATGAGGCAATCGCTCACATACGGCGTTACCACTCGGGCCTCGCCGACGCCATTGTCACCGAGGACCAGACTCAGGCCGAACGATTTCTGGCGCTTATAGACAGCGCCGCCACCTACTGGAACGCATCCACCCGGCTCACCGACGGTCTGCCTTTCGGCATCGGTCCGGCGAGCGGCATCAATACCGACCGGGTCTATCCGCGTGGACCCATGGGCATCGAAGAGATGACAGGGTCAAAGTATGTCATTCGGGGAAAAGGGCAGATAAGGATATAGCAGTATCCGGTTTTTTTGATTTTCCCCGGCGCGGTTTTTCAAGAACCTGACGCAGAGGCCCCGCGATCCACAAAATCCCCGGACGTTCGCATCGTGCCACTCCGGTTACCGCTCGTCAAGCAATCCCCCTCCAGGCCGATAGAAAACCATATGGGGCAACGGCTAAAGGGTGGCCGCCAAAGGAATTTAAGCTAAAATCCTGTGGCTTTCCCTCTCCCGGTTTCCATCTTATTTCATGAATAAGATCAAAAAAATACTATTCGAGTTACTGAGCGTTTTCAGAACGGGGCTTGGACGCAGGATCGCGCTGCCCTTTTTGCTGGTTCTTGCCATGATGTCAATCCCCCTTGTATTCATCTATCACCTTGAGAATGTCACAGATGAGTCCAATGCCGTTGTTCAGAATAAAGACGTAATCCATGAACAGTTATACGAAATACAAGGTGGCATGCGGCAGCAGCAGGTAGCGATTTACGAAATGGTTTATGAAAAAAAACCGGCGGCTGTTAATGATTTCAGGTCCGGAGCAATCCGCGTGCAGGAGGCGAATGAAGCCGCCACACAAACTATTGATAACACCGAAGAGGCATCTCTGCTCAATGACTGCCGAAATTTACATCAGCAGATTCAGGGTATCGTCGAATCCGAACTTATACCGGCAACGACGAGCAGAAACACCAACATTCTTGCAGCTGCCGCCGTTGAAGAAAAAGTGCAGCCTCTCTTCAATCGGGCCGCCGATTTGCGGGCACAACTGAACGACCTGTATATGGCGGATAAACAGGATGCGATTTTCAGGCAGGTTGAATCTCGTGAATTTGCATCCGAGATGATGTGGGTGAGCATCTTTCTCTTCATGGGACTCGGTCTGGTGGTTGCAACTTACTCTACGCGCAAG
Source organism: Thermoleophilia bacterium (assembly GCA_041660545.1). Classification (GTDB taxonomy): domain Bacteria; phylum Actinomycetota; class Thermoleophilia; order BMS3ABIN01; family BMS3ABIN01; genus JBAZWE01. The sequence goes on along the minus strand of JBAZWE010000044.1, from coordinate 1,816 downwards.
CTGATATGGCCCATAAGGCAGATATCGGAGGCCTCGCTTCAAATGGCCCGGGGCGACCTTTCTCAGCGTGTCGAAGTCAAGGGGCGCGATGAGCTTGCTGTGCTGGGAGGCGTCTTCAATGACATGGCCGACTCGCTGGAGCGCCAGACTTCTCAGCTGAAAAATGAAAAAGCGCGCATCCGCTCCATCCACCAGAGTATTGGCGACGGCATCATCGTGGTGGACCGCGGTGGCGTCATGGTCTCGGTCAATCCGGCAGCCGAAAGGGCTCTGGGCAAGACCGCAAAAGAGTTGGAACGCACGAGTAACTCGGGGATACCCGACCTTCAGCGTGTCATCAACTCACATGTTCTTGAGGCGGACATGGTGAAATGCTGGGAGGCCAAGAGTTGTGCCAAGGCCGATTGCCCTTCACACGGTAGTCCCGACCATCGTTGCTGGCTCCAGTGTGGTACTTTCTGTTACAACCAGATCCAGGGAACCTTCAAACAGAAGCGGGATGCCTGCGAACGCTGTGACGTCTTTATTAAGAATGCCGTGATTCAATTTGAGCTCGACATCGACGGCAGGGTGTACAGCGGACAGGCAGTGCCCATCCTGGATGATTTTGGTCAGCAGGAAGGCAGGACCATCGTACTTCATGATGTCTCCGAATTGCGACGGTCCAAGGAAGACGCCGAGCACAGCGCCGCGCGTCTTTCGGTATTGAACAGTGTAAGCCGCGCCGCCGCCGGCTCTCTTGAGCTGGACTCGATCTTCGAAGCCTCCCTCGCCAGCGTGATCGGCGGGACAATGGCGGACTCGGGTTTAATTCACACCAAGGGGGAGGGTGGTGCGGAGCTGATTCTGGCCGCCTCACAGGGGATAGACGAAACTTTCCGCATGATCCTTGGGAAAATACCGGAGTGCGCAAGTGAAGGCGGATGCCCGGGACACGTCGCCGAATCCGGCAAGCCTGTGCTAGAAAACGACCTGGAGCAATTAGGGGCGGATGCACGAGCGGCCGTAGACGCCGGCTTTCATTCATATGTTGGCGCGCCGCTGATTGTAAAAAAAGAAATCGTCGGCGTTATCTCCCTGATGGCCACAGAGCCCAATGCGTTTACGAACGATGATAAAAATCTCCTGAGCATGATTGGCACTAAAGTAGGCATGGCCGTGGAAAACGCCAGCCTGTTTTTGAAAACTATCGAGCATGCCAACCAGGAGAAGGCGATGAGCCGCATAGCCGCGGTCCTTGCCTCCAGTTTTGATCTGGAGTCTAACTTTGAAAAATTTGCCGAAGAGATGGGGATCCTGGTCCATCTGGATCGTATGACCGTGATAGAAAGGGTGCGCGGTAAAAACCGGGTTCTGACCCCCTCCTTCAGCAAGCCACTCATAAATACAGATAATGCCGACCTTGATAGGCAGAATACGGCCGCGAACTGGGTAGTCCAGAACAAGACGTCATACGTATCTGGAGATATCGAAGGAGATATACGATTTGACGAGCAGCCGAAGCTTGTTGACCAAGGCATGAAGTCGCAGATAAACATACCCCTGATAGCAAGGGGTGAGGCTCTGGGAAGTCTTAATATAGCCAGCATAAAAAAGCATGTATATGATGAGGAAACCGCAGACATGTTGCGGCCAGTCGCCGACCAGCTGGCCCTGGCCCTGGCTAACCAGCAATTATTCGAGGATATCTCTCAAGCCAAGACTGAATGGGAAACAACATTTGACGCCGCCAGTGAGGGTATTGTGATGGTCAGCAAAGACTATCGCATCACGCGCATAAACAATACCGCCGCCACCATGTTGGGTGGCCGGGTTG
>JBAZWE010000043.1:13798-15327 GCA_041660545.1 Thermoleophilia bacterium | reverse complement strand
TCTTTATCATTGCCTTCGTGATTTTATGGATTGTGTTGATTGCCGGCCGTTTTGTGACAGTGGCTTCGCTGAGTGCGGCGGTCACGCTCAGCGTCGCGGTCATAGTCACCGGTCAGCCGGCGGCATATATCGTCTTCACAATACTCGGTACAGCCGTGATATTCTACGCTCACAGGTCCAACCTCAAACGTCTGATCAAGGGGAAGGAAAATCGTGTGGCATTTCCATGGAATCGCAAACAATGAAGAAACACATGTCTCCTTCGTCTCCTGATTCATATGCAGGTGAGCGCCAATGAAAGCTTCCGTCACCGGCGGTGGCAGCTGGGGAACGGCTTTCGCCCGGCTGCTGGCGAATGCCGGCATTGAAACGGAGTTAATCTGTCGTCGTCAGGATCAGGCGGATTCGATCAACCGTTTGCACAGGAATCCCGATTATCTGCGAGATATCGAACTGCCGGTCACCCTTGCCGCCTCCACATTTGCCAGCAACAGGATGGCGGCCGCCGACCTGGTAGTCATCGCCATTCCCAGCAAAGTCTATCGCGAGGTTCTGCATCGCATTGCTCCTGGCATCAATCCGCACGCCGCTGTTCTCAGCCTTACCAAAGGTCTTGAGCCGGAATCGCTCAAGCGCTTCTCGCAAGTGCTTGACGAGGAGTTGCCATCACCTGCATCATCCCGGATCGCCGTTCTCTCCGGTCCTAACCACGCCGAAGAGGTGGCCCTCGATATTCCCACCGCTTCGACAATAGCCGCGGGCGACCAGGATCTCGCCAGGCAGCTGCAGACACATATATCCACGGAAAACTTTCGCGTTTATGTCAATCCCGATCTCATCGGCGTCGAGTTATGCGCGGCTACCAAGAATGTCATCGCGCTGGCGGCGGGAATGAGCGACGGTCTGGGCTTCGGGGATAACACGAAGGCGAGCCTGATCACCCGTGGTCTTGCCGAGATGGCCCGGCTGGGAACCGCCGCCGGTGCCGATTCCAAAACCTACGCGGGTCTGGCGGGCATGGGAGATCTTATTGCCACCTGCACCAGCCGCCACAGCCGCAACCGCATGGCGGGAGAGCTCATCGCAGACGGCAAAACACCCCAGCAGGCGGAAACGGAGATGGGCATGGTCGCCGAAGGCCTTACCAGTGCACGCTCCGTGCTTGAACTTGCCCGTGCCCACGGCATCGAAATGCCTATAACAGAGCAGGTCTGCGCGGTTGTTTATGACGGGAAGGACGTCCGCAGAGCCGTATCAGAGCTGATGAAGCGTTCTCCCAAATCAGAATAAGGGAACATCAAACTGAAACGAGAAGCATATGAGTTACGTTAACTCCGGCGCACAGTCACCCGACATCACCAACGCTCTCTTTCTCATCGACGGCAACAGCTTGGCCTACCGCGCCTTTTATGCATTGCCGGAGACGATCGCCACGGGCGATGGCTTTCCCACCAACGCCCTCTATGGATTTTCCACGATGCTTGTCAAGATAATCACGGATTATCAGCCGGCCGGGGTCGTGGTCGCCT
>JBAZWE010000043.1:0-13788 GCA_041660545.1 Thermoleophilia bacterium | reverse complement strand
CGAAAAATTCGAGGAGTACAAGGCGGGGCGCAAGCCCATGCCCGACAACCTCTCGCTGCAGTTCGAACACTTTGAAGAAATCGTCTCATCTTTCGGATTTGAGAATCTGAAGAAGGAAGGTTACGAGGCTGACGATATCCTGGCCACACTCGCCCGCGAAGCAAGGGAGAAGAAGCAGAAGACGGTGATTGTAACCGCGGACCGCGATGCATTACAGCTTGTCGGCGACCAGATTTACGTGATGACAAACACCAAAGGGGTTTCCGAGGTCAGGATCTATGACAGCAAGGCGGTCGAGGACCGTTACGGCATCCCGCCGCGGAAGGTGCCCGACTTCATCGGTCTGAAGGGAGACACTTCCGACAACATCCCGGGTATCCCGGGAGTGGGGGACAAGACCGCCGCGCTCATGCTCGCCGAACATCAAACGCTCGAGGAATTGCTGGCTCACGCCGCCGACTTCAAGGGCAAGCGCCGCCAGTTGCTGGAGGAATACGCCGACCAGGCATTGATGTCAAAAGAGCTGGCCACCATGGATGACGAGGTGCCCGTTGATATCCTGCCCTTTATGGGCAAGCATGCCGAACCGGATCGTTCACGCTTGCGTGAAACGATGGAACGTTTTGAATTCAGCACCCTGCTCAGGCGCCTCGAGGAACTGGGCATGGTGAAGGAGACCGTTACAGAGACGCAAAAATTCTTCGTCAGATATTTAGAACCGGAACAGCTGGCCGAAGCATTTTCCAAAGCCCGGGAGACCGCTCTGGCATGGGAGGAAAAAGACGACGAGGTAAGGGTCGCGGTCTTTGCCGGTACGGACGAAACCATGCTCTCGACAGTCACACGCGGCCAGCTGGCCGAAATGCTCTCAAGTCAGTCCGGGTCCAGGCGAAAAAAACATCTACGTCTGATCTGTCACGATTACAAGAAGTTTCTCGCGCTTGTTCCCAATGACCTGGACTGCAGCCATGATACCGAGGTTGCCGCCTACCTGCTGAAACCCACAGCCCGTACCTATAGCCTGGATCAGCTTGCGGCGGTCGCCGGCATCCACATCGACCTCGATGCCACAAGCCCCGGCGAGCGCACTCTGGCAATCAAGGCAGCCCATACATTTCTACTGGCGGAGCGGCAGAACGAGGAACTCGGCAAAAAAGGTCTGTCGCAGCTGTTTCATGATTGCGAGATGCCCCTCGTCAGGATCTTTGCCGACATGGAGCGCATCGGCATCAAGATCGACCTCGCCCGTCTGGGTGAGATATCGGCAAAGGTCAGTGACCATCTGGAACAGCTCGAAGACGAAATACACAAGCTGGCCGGCGAGAGCTTCAACATCGACTCACCCCAGCAGCTTGCCGCTATCCTTTTTCAGAAACTGAAACTGCCAACAGGAAAAAAGACCAAGACCGGTTTCTCGACTGACGCGTCGGTTTTAAAGAATCTGCGCGGGTTGCACAAGATTATTCCCAAAATCGAGACCTATCGCGAACTGGCCAAGCTGTCCAACACCTATCTGCTGGCGCTGCCAGGGATCGCCGACCCGGAAACCTGGCGCATTCATACGACTTTCAACCAGACGGTCACCGCCACCGGCCGCATCTCATCCAGCAATCCGAATCTGCAGAACATTCCCATCCGCACACCGCTGGGTGAAAAAATTCGCGACTGCTTTATCGCTGAGGAGGGGCAAAGGCTCATCGTCGCAGATTACTCGCAGGTCGAATTGCGCATAATGGCTCACCTCTCCGGAGAGCCCAAACTGCGTCAGGCTTTCGATTCCGGTGATGACGTGCACCGCGACACTGCAGCCGAGGTCTTCAACCTCGAGCCGGAAGAAGTCACGCACACACAGCGCAACCGCGCCAAGGCGGTCAATTTCGGCATCATGTACGGCATAAGCGCCTTCGGCCTGGCAGAACAGCTCGACATATCAAGGGAGGAAGCCGCCGGTTATATCGAAACCTACATGGCGCGCTACCCGAAGGTCGCGGCTTTTCGCGAGAGCACGATAGAGCTGGCCCGCGAAGACGGTTTCGTCGTGACGGTCCTCGGCCGCCGCCGCGCCATCCCCGAGTTGCGCTCTTCCGACGAGCGCATCCGCCGCCTGGGTGAGCGTCTCGCCGTCAATACCGTTATCCAGGGCAGTGCCGCTGACATAATAAAGATTGCCATGGTCAACTCCTGTATCGCTCTCAAAAAGGAAGGACTCGAAGCGCGGATCGTACTCCAGGTCCACGATGAGCTGGTCTTCGAGGCGCCCGAAGCGGAAGCACCGGCCGTCGCCGAACTTGCACGCCGCGAGATGTCCGGCGCCTGGCGGCTCGACCCGCCGCTCGAAGTCGACGTTGGCGTCGGAGAGACGTGGGTCGAGGCCAAGTAACTCTGTCATATTTGGGAACGTTCCTGCCATCTTCGCGGATCACGCGACTGGGCATTTTTCGGATTACGCACAGCGCCATACCGGGGTTAGCTTCCATACCTCTCTTGCCTTCTGTATAATGATTTCTGGCACGCAAAGCGCTTGTCGCCGCGCGGGCTAAATTTTTTTAGAAAGGAATCAAACAACTAAATGCAAAAAATCAACGAAGAAGAAGAGATCCAGCTTGTAGAAGGGAGTGGGGGACTGCTCAAGATCGTGGATGGGAAAGAAGAGCCCAACTACGATATGACCATCAATATTTTCCAGGAGGGAGATATTGTCAGCGGCGAAGTCGTCCGTATCGACAAAGACGAGATCCTGGTAGATATAGGGTATAAGTCCGAGGGAGTCATCCCGGCCAGCGAGTTGTCGATTCGCAAGTCGGTAAGCACCGAAGATGAAGTCAGCGTCGGCGATAAAATCGACGCTCTTGTCATGCAGAAGGAAGACGCCGAAGGCCGCCTCATACTCTCCAAGAAACGCGCCCGCTTCGAGCAGGCATGGAAGAGGATCGAGGAAGTCGAGCAGCAGGCCGCCACCATCGACGGCACCGTGATCGAGGTCGTCAAGGGCGGTCTTATCCTCGACCTGGGCGTGCGTGGTTTCCTTCCCGCGTCCCTCGTGGACATCCGCCGCATCCAGAACCTCGATGAGTACATGGGCCGCACGCTGACCTGCCGGGTCATCGAGCTCAACCGCAGCCGCAACAACGTGGTTCTCTCCCGCAGAGCGGTGCTCGAGGAAGAGCGCAAGGAAGTCAGGGAGCAGATCCTGGGCAAACTGCAGCCGGGCGATGTAGTCATCGGTGTCATATCGAACATCGTGGACTTCGGCGCCTTTGTGGATCTGGAAGGCATCGACGGACTCATTCACATATCCGAACTGTCCTGGGGACATGTCAATCATCCTTCAGAGGTGTTGACCGTCGGCCAGGAGGTCAAGGTCAAGGTACTCGACATCGACAAGGACCGCCAGCGCGTATCCCTTGGTCTCAAGCAGACCCAGGAAGATCCGTGGGCAAGCCTTGTCGACGCTCATAATGTCGGCGACACGATGACAGGCAAGGTCACCAAGCTCGTGAGCTTTGGCGCTTTTGTCCAGATCAGCGAGGGCATCGAGGGACTGGTGCACATTTCCGAGCTGGCCGACCACCATGTTGAAAAGCCTGAAGAAGTCGTGGCCGTCGGCGATGACGTCGAGGTCAAGATTATTGAGATCGACGCGCAGCGTCGCCGCCTTTCGCTCAGCATCAAGCGTCTTCACGAGGAAATCACCGAAGAGGGCGAAGCTGGCGAAGAGACACAAGAGGCTACCGACGAAGCACCGGAATCAGAACCCCAGGTTGAAGAAGAAAAGTTCGTCGAGGCCGAGAGCCTTGGCTTAAGCGATGAGATCTTCCCGGACCGGCCCGGTTACGAACCGCCGGTTGAGGAGGAGGCAGCGGCCGATATCGAACTGGCTGACGCCGGCATCGAACTGGTTGATGAGCCTCAGCTGGTGGATGCGGAACCCGACCTTGCCGCTGAGCCCGAACTGAAAGATACTGTAGAGGAAGAGCCCGAGGCGGAGACTGAAGCCGCCGAAGGCGAAAAGGCTGAGGACGAGGACGCAAAAGCCGAGTAACTTCTTCCAGACTCGAGCACTTACGCGCCCCGCCTTCGGCGGGGCGCTTTTTTTTTCCATAATTATTTGAACCGGCATGACCCACCCGGTAGACTGCCGGGGAATATCAATACAGGGGATTGACATATGTCAGCTCAAACTGGGAAATCAGGAACAGTACGAGTCGCGCTTACCGGTGGCATCGGCTCCGGAAAAAGCACGGCCTTGTACATGTTCGGCGCTCGCGGCGCGGCGGTTTTGAGTTCCGACAAGGTCGTACATGCGTTGCTGCAGAGAGAAGACGTCAGGCAGCGAATATCCGAAAGCCTGAACCTCGGACGGGTCGATCCGGATGAGGGCGGCCGCCTGGACCTGGCGGATGTAGTATTCGCGGACGAGGAAAAGCTGCACAGGCTTGAAGCGATCCTGTTTCCGCTCGTGCGAGGCGAGATCAGCAACTGGATGGAATCATCCTATGTAGCCGCGACGCCGCTGGCAGTCGTTGAGATACCAATGGTATTCGAGGCGGCGATGGAGGATCTGTTCGATAAGATCGTGCTCGTGACGGCACCGACCGAAGTACGCGGCGCCAGGCATGCGGGTCTCGTAGGCCAGGCCGACTTCGAGCGCCGTGCCTCACATCAGCTTCCCGAAGACTAAAAAGAAAAGCGATCGGATTTCGTATATCAGAACACCGGCTCTCCGGATGAACTCGATGAGTTTGTGGAGAGGACCGTCGCGACACTTATCTCGGCGGGAGGAAAGTGAAATTAGTCAGGCGCATTATTGTCGCCGTATTGCTTGCAGGCATGCTTTTGGCAGTACCGGTCATGGTCCATCTGGCGATGCCCGGGTGGTACGCTCGCTGGCTCTACCCGCTCGACCATGCGGAGGTTATCTCGGAAAATGCAGCCCGATACAACCTGGACCCCGCCCTGGTGGCCGCTGTCATATACGAGGAAAGCAGCTTCAATGATTACTCCGTCTCGAAGGAAGGCGCCATCGGCCTGATGCAACTGTTGCCGTCGACCGCCACATGGATATCAATGCAGAATGGAAATGCCGATTTTAATCCGAAAAGTCTTGAGGACCCCGCACTGAACATCTCATATGGATGCTGGTATCTTCGCTACCTGCTGGACCGTTATGGAAATATGGAGCTGGCGTTGGCCGCGTACAATGGTGGTACTGAAAACGTCGACAGCTGGATAGCGTCAGCCAGAAAGTCCGGTCGCGACTTCAACTCGGTGCTGGATATTCCCTGGCGGGAAACCAGGGAATATGTGTCGCATGTGGATAAGACAAGCGAAATATACAGCAATGCATATGCGAGCGAGCTGGGAATACAGGAGTAACCGGCCATGACAGGCTTCAGGATAAACTCAACATACAGGCCTACCGGCGATCAGCCTCAGGCGATCGAATCCATCGTGGAGGGAATTCGCCGGGGAGACTTTTGTCAGACACTCATGGGGGTCACGGGTTCCGGCAAGACCTACACCATGGCTAATGTCATAGAGGCTGTCAATCGTCCCGCGCTTGTCATGGCACACAACAAGACCCTCGCTGCTCAGCTTTGCAACGAATTCAAGGAGTATTTGCCGGACAACGCCGTTGAGTATTTCGTCAGTTATTACGATTACTACCAGCCCGAGGCTTACCTGCCCTCCACTGATACCTATATCGAAAAAGATACTTCCATCAACGACGAGATCGATCGCCTGCGCCATGCGGCTACCAGTGCGCTACTGTCACGTCGCGACGTTGTCATCGTTGCCAGCGTATCCTGTATCTATGGACTTGGCTCTCCCGAGGAGTACCTGGCGAAGATGGTGATGTTGAAAATCGGCGACGAACCCGGGCTGGAGGCCGTCACCAGGCGTCTTGTGGATATCATGTACAGTCGCGGCGACTACGATTTTACTCGCGGCCAGTTTCGCCTGCGCGGCGATGTCCTGGAGGTGCACACAGCCTACGAGGATACTGTTCTGCGTATTGATTTCTATGGTGATGTGGTCGAAAGGATCCAGCGTCTGGAACCGCTTTCAGGTGAGATCCTGGAAGAACTCGAACAGATTTCCATCTATCCGGCTACCCATTTCGTCACCTCGCCCGAGACCATCGAGCGGGCTCTTGATGAAATCCGCACTGAACTTGATTTGAGAATCGGCGAGCTGAAAAGCCAGGGCAAGGAACTGGAAGCCCATCGTCTGCTCATGCGCACCCGCTATGACATGGAAATGATGAAGGAAACCGGATTCTGTTCGGGCATAGAGAATTATTCCCGCATCCTCGACGGTCGTGCTCCTGGAGAACCGCCCAACACCCTGCTCGAATTCTTCCCTGATGACTTCATCTGCTTTCTGGACGAGTCTCACAATACCGTGCCGCAGATCGGTGGCATGTACAAAGGCGACCGCTCACGCAAACAGACTCTCATCGATTACGGTTTTCGTCTGCCCTCGGCGCTGGACAACCGGCCGTTGAAGTTTGAGGAATTCCTGGAGCGCGTGCCGCAGCTGATCTGTGTCAGCGCGACATCCGGACCATGGGAGCTCGGGCATAGTACGCAGGTGGTGGAGCAGGTTATTCGTCCCACCGGGCTTATCGATCCGGAAGTTGAAGTCCGTCCCACCGAGCACCAGGTGGATGATCTCATGAACGAGGTCCGCAAACGGGTAGAGGCGAAGGAGCGGGTTCTGGTCACGACGCTTACCAAGAAAATGGCTGAAGATCTGACGGACTACCTGCTTGAACTGGGTTTCAAGGTTCGCTATCTGCATTCAGATATTGATACGCTGGAAAGGATCCAGATAGTGCGCGATCTGCGTCTGGGTGAATTCGATGTTCTGGTGGGGGTGAACCTGCTGCGCGAAGGCCTGGACCTGCCCGAAGTGACACTGGTAGCCATCCTCGATGCCGACAAGGAAGGGTTTCTGCGTGGCGAGATCGCTCTTATCCAGACGATCGGCCGAGCCGCCCGCAATGTGCGCGGCAAAGTCATAATGTACGCCGACAAGATGACGCGGTCCATGCAGCGGGCAATCGACGAGACTTACCGCCGCCGTGGCATCCAGGTTGCATACAACGAAGAACATAACATCACGCCTCAGTCCATAGTCAAGAGCGTCTCCGACATGAGCGCCATGCTTGGTGAGCCCAACGTACCCTACAAGGCTGATCGTGTACGCTACGCCGCCAAAAAAATGACGAGACAGGAGATCGACGAAGCAATCGCCATACTCGAAGAGGAGATGTTTGCAGCTTCCGAGGAGCTGAAATTCGAGTACGCCGCCAAGCTGCGCGATCAGATCAAGGAACTCGTGCGTCAACGCACGGCAAGGAAATAATAAGGAAATGACAGACCAGATAATCATTCGCGGCGCCCGCGAGCACAACCTCAAGAACATATCCATCAAGCTGCCCAGGCATAAGATGGTGGTCATCACCGGCCTTTCGGGTTCCGGCAAGAGCTCTCTGGCGTTCGACACCATTTATGCGGAAGGCCAGCGACGCTATGTCGAATCCCTATCCGCATATGCCCGTCAGTTCCTCGGCCAGATGCAAAAACCTGACGTCGATAGTATCGAAGGTCTTTCACCGGCCATCTCCATAGACCAGCGTGCCATCAGCAAGAACCCGCGGTCTACCGTAGGCACGGTTACGGAAATCTATGACTATCTCCGTCTCCTTTACGCGCGTATCGGCAAGCCGCACTGTCCCAGTTGCGGCAAACTGATCGCCGCCCAGTCGCAGGAGCAGATAGTAGACCTGATACTGGAAATGCCACAGGAAACCCGTTTTATGGTTATCGCGCCCTTGATCAGGGGCCGCAAGGGGGAATACCGTGACCTTCTCGAACAGGTTCGCCGGGACGGTTTCACCCGCGCCAGGATAGACGGTGAAATCCGTCTGCTTGAAGAGGAGATAACGCTCGATAAAAAACTCCGTCACAACATAGCGATCATCGTCGACAGGCTTGTCATCAAGGAAGATATCCGTCACCGGCTCACAGATTCAGTCGAGACCGCGGCGGCCCTCTCGGGTGGTCTTATCGACATAGAGACAGCCGAAGGCAGGACCGACACCTATTCGGAGCAATTCGCCTGTCCGGACTGTGGCGTCAGTCTGGCGGAGCTGGCTCCACGAATCTTCTCGTTCAACAGTCCTTACGGCGCCTGCGAACACTGCACGGGCCTCGGTTACCAGGAAGAGATCGATATCGACCTGCTGATCCCCGACAAATCCCGCTCCCTGCGTGAAGCGAACATCCTTTCCTGGAGCATGGGCTTCAGGCATGTCATACGCCGGCTGGCCCGCTACTACGACATCGACCTGGACACGCCGTTCGAGGATCTGTCCGAGGACGACAGGCAGTTGATGCTCTACGGCAACAAGGCGGACTGCTACAAAGACCGGCGCGGCAGTCGCCGCTCTCGTTCCTGGAATCTCGAAGGGATCATCCCCAACCTCGAACGTCGCAACCTAGAGACCGAGTCAACGCTCGTCCGGGAGCGCATCTCGCAGCTGATGGCGATCCATCCCTGTCCCGCCTGCAAAGGCGCCCGTCTCAAGCCCGGCAGCCTCGCGGTCACGGTCGGCGAGCGGAACATCCACGAGACGGCCACGATGCCGATCAGGGATACGGAAAAATTTCTCGCGGGTCTCACCCTCTCACAGACCGAACAGCTGATCGGTGGTCGTGTCATAAAGGAAGTCAGGGAGCGCCTTCGTTTTCTCGACAACGTCGGTGTCGGATACTTAACTCTCGACCGGATGGCGGGCACCCTGTCAGGCGGAGAAGGACAGCGTATCCGTCTCGCCACCCAGATAGGTTCCAGCCTGGTAGGCGTCCTCTATATCCTGGATGAGCCCAGCATCGGACTGCATCATCGCGACAACCGCAAATTGATCGACACCCTGCATCGCCTGCGGGATCTTGGAAACACGGTTATCGTTGTAGAGCACGACGAAGAGACGATGCGCTCCGCGGACTATATCGTGGACATGGGACCCGGCGCGGGAGAATTCGGGGGAGAGATCATCGCGGAAGGGCCACCGGAGAAGCTTCTTAAGTCCAGTCGCAGCCTCACTGCGGCATATCTCCTGGGCAAGCGTCGCATAGCCGTGCCCGAACGGCGCGGCATCGACAAGGGCAGTATTGTGATCAGAGGGGCCAGGGAACACAATCTGAAGTCCATAGATGTGGAGATCCCGCTTGGCAAGTTCGTTTGCGTAACCGGGGTCTCCGGCTCAGGAAAATCCACGTTGATAAACGATGTTCTCTACCGGTCCCTGGCGGGGAGTATTCATAGGGCCAAGCAGGGTCCAGGTGCCCACGACAGTATCGATGGAACAGAGCAGATCGACAAGATTATCAATATCGACCAGTCGCCCATCGGCCGCACTCCCCGCTCGAACCCTGCCACATATACAGGCGTTTTCGATCACATCCGGCAGCTGTTCGCCGTCACCGCCGAAGCCCGGGTAAGGGGTTACAAGGCGGGACGCTTCAGTTTTAATGTGCGCGGCGGACGCTGTGAAGCATGCCACGGCGATGGCACCATCAAGATAGAGATGCATTTTTTGCCGGATATCTATGTGCCATGCGAGGTTTGTAAGGGTAAACGGTATAACCGTGAAACCCTCGAGGTGCGCTTTAAGGGGAAGAATATCGCTGAAGTCCTGGACATGAGCGCTTCAGCAGCGCTGGAATTCTTCCAGGCGATACCCAAGATAGCCAGGCGCATGCAAACGATGGTGGATGTGGGACTCGGCTATATCCGACTTGGCCAGCCGGCAACCACATTATCAGGCGGTGAGGCGCAGCGGGTCAAACTCTCCTCGGAGTTAAATAAGGTAGCCACCGGAAGGACGCTCTATATTCTTGACGAACCAACCACAGGCCTTCACTTCGCCGATATCGAAAAACTGCTTGAGGTCCTGCAGCGGCTTGTTGACGCAGGCAATACCGTGGTTGTTATCGAGCATAATCTTGATGTAGTAAAGTGTGCCGATCACATCATAGACCTGGGTCCCGAGGGAGGAGACCTGGGAGGCTACCTGGTTGCGGCAGGCACACCGGAAAGCATCGTCCGCAAGCGTCGCTCATATACGGGTGCCGCCCTCAAGCCACTTTTGAAGAAATAACAAGCCTCCTCTTCGTTCGGCGGTAAATCCCATCAGTTGCAGGGTAAAGACCACAAGCGGCGAATCATATCCCCATGGACTGCCGCAGGATATAGGCCCACGAAGAAAGGCGCCATGTCAAAGTCTCCCACGCTTGCTCTTGCGATATACATAGTTATCGCCGGCATATCCGCGATCGCATCGATTGCATATGCAGGTCCTGAAGTTGGTCTGAACGTCAGCCCCACCCACCTTGCTCCGGTAATCCCGGCTGGAGATACTACAAGCGAGACGGTCGTACTTGAAAACTCATCCACGGAAGAGATGATCGTCAGTGGCAACATAGACAACAGCACACTGGATAGTTCTGATATCACTCAAATACGTCTCGACCCGGAGCAGATTTCCCTTAAGCCGGGGCAGACTTCCGCTATTGAACTGAGCATTAATGTGCCTGCCGGAGCCGAAGCCGGGCAACGCAGGAGTATGATTCTTTTTGACGTCAGGCCGGCATCTGGCAGGGATGTCTCCATCGTGGGCCAGGTGGCGGTTGTCCTGGATATAAAGACAATACATCCCGTGGATGATGTCCACTTCACCTTCCCGCATATAATCGATTCAACCGATGCGGTCACGTTTACCATGCAGGGGCGCAACGCCGGCAATTTCCCAGCCGGGCTTCAGGGTAAGGCTGACATCGACGGATTGTTCGGAAAATATCTGGTCGTGAATGCGGCCAGCGAGAATATCAATATAGGGCAAAGCGCCAAAATGGATAGCATATGGGATAAAAGCCCGCTTTTTGGTGTCGGGAAAGTAACCGTCAAACTCAGCTCAGGCGTGGGTGCTCCGGTGGAACAATCGTCATGGTTCCTTGTCTTTCCATGGAAAATCTGCGTGATGATCATATTCATCGCCGGTGCCGGTTTTGCCGGAGCCCACAGCTCACCTGTGTTTACTAAGGTTTTTTCACTCAAAAGGCGAAAGGAGAGCTAGAATCGGCACATCTTGGGCCTCAAATAGGAAAACAGGTACTATTGTGCTGTTAAGTTGAGGAAGCGGGGGCGGGGTTCTCATGATCGAGTCTCATACAGGCGCAGTAAATACACGGCGCCATCATATATATATGTCGTTGAAGTGGGTGCTGGCCGTATTTGCAGCTGCGTTTATGTTTTCAGTTGCGATTGCATCATTTCTTGTATCACCCGGCGAAGCCGTGGTCGGACCTGAGGGAAGTTATACCGAGGCCAATGGCGACATTATCGAGATCTGCGCCGATGCCGCCTGTACAAATCACACAAACACATTCACCAAGGGCGCCGTAGTCTACGTGAAAGTTACCACTACCCGGGTGCCGAACAACTTCGGATCAGGCGGGGACGCAAGGCTGAGGAATTATCTGAACACCCAGGTAGGCACAACCGGTACCTGGACACAGACAAGCTCTGTTTCTCCATATGTATACACGAGTGCCGTCACAATTCCCGCGGCAAGTGCCAATTATCTGAAAGTAGCCGCCTCGGTAGTCAGCAATACAGGACCCCGGGTGACATTTGAAGAGGCACTCGATATCTCCGCGATCAATCAGTTCATCCACTTCTACAGCGATAACGCAAGGACTGACGAGTCTTACACCTTCAGGCCCGGTGCGACCATGTACATCCGCGCGTACGGGAACGGCAGTGCATATAGTTCATCACAAACCGGCACTAATAACCGTATGTTTGATTTCACCAATGCCACAAAGGCTACATGGGCCGCACCCGCGGTCACCCAGGCTGGAAACAACTACGACTTTCCCCTGACTCTGCCCTCGAGCGGACTGGTCGACGGAAACTGGTACTGGGTGCGTACTTTCTTGCGGAACTCCGGTGCTGGAACCATAGAGCGCACATCGCGTATGATCCAGATCGACGCCACCAATCCGGTTGCGTCGATAAGTTCACCGGCAGCAAACGCGTATCTGGCTGACTCGATACCGGTAAATGGCACCGCCGCCGATAGCACGAGTTTCTACAACTACAAAATTGAATATGGGGCGGGTGCTTCCCCGTCCTCCTGGACCCAGATCGGCACCACATCGTATTCGCCGGTGTCTGCGGGTCTTCTGCAGGACTGGGACACAACTACCATGAGCGACGGACTATACACGTTGCGTCTTTCCGCCACGGATCGCGCTTACAACACAGGCGCCGCCACCGTGCAGGTCAATGTGGACAACACGCCGCCGGAGATATCAGGGGTACTTACAAATTCGATAACCAGTAGTAGTGCCACAGTTACATGGAATACCGACGAAGTGACCGATTCCCAGGTGGAATATGGCACCAGCCCCGGAGATTACACCAACTCTACGACTCTTGACCCCGCATTGGTGACCAGCCACAACCAGGCGCTGGCCAATCTCAATCCCTCTACTGATTACTATTATCGTGTCCGCTCTAATGATCGCACCGGTCACACTACTTACTCAAGTGAATACACCCTTCGCACTGCGAATATCACGGTACTCCAGCCCTACGCGGCGACCGGAAGGGATACGACATTTGAAAGCAATCAGCCTGCCTGGAATCGTGGTGCGGCAAACTGGCTGGTTGCTGGAGACTTTTCGGTTTCGGACTGGGGGACTGCCAGGAGCCTGGTACGCTATGACCTTTCCTGGATGCCCCCTTCAGCGACAATACAATCCGCCAACATGTCGCTCTACCAGATGTCGCAGGGCAGCGCAGCCGCGGTATCACTCGATGTGCACCAGATAACAGCACATGACTGGACTGAAGGTACCGGAGCCGGCTCCGCCACGGGTGACGGTGCGACCTGGGCCACTTATAACGGTGTCCAGCCATGGTCTGCGGCCGGAGGAGATCTTATTCCAGCGCCTGCCGGAAGCGCCACAGCTCCGAATTCTACTTCCTCATGGGTAAGTTGGGATATCAAAACGTTAACGCAGGCATGGGTGGGCGGTACTCCTAATTATGGGGTTATCGTCAAACAGAACACAGAGAATCCGGCGGTCGACGACTACAAGACTTATTATTCATCCGACTACAAGGATGATCGTTCGCTACGTCCCAAGCTGGTGATCGAATGGTTCGGCGCTGATGCGACAGGACCGAATATCGGCGAAGTGCGCGCGGAGGGTATCAACCGCACATCCGCCAGTATCAAGTGGTCCACTGACGAGGGCTCTGATTCCCAGGTAGAGTATGGGACGACTACGAGCTATGGATCGAGCACGGTCCTCGACGCAGCGATATTGAACCAGCATACGGTCTTGTTACCGGGTCTGACCGAAGATACCGTCTATCATTACCGGGTAAAATCCACCGATTCCTTTGGCAACCAGAACATTTCGGGAGATAGCGTCTTTCAGACAGCCAGATTGATCATCATTGTGCCTGATGCGACAGCGGGAAATGACACCTGGATCTCCAGTACCGGCACAAACATCAATTACGGATCGTCAAGTGACATCAGCCTCGGTAATAATGCGGATTTTGCGGAAAACCGACGTGGGCTGCTTAAATTCAACCTCGCGTCCATACCGACCGGGTCGACGATAAACAGTGCTACGCTTTCTCTCCATCAATACGCGCAGGCGGATACATCAACCCCACAGTACGGCATATATTGCAATA
>JBAZWE010000042.1:0-15334 GCA_041660545.1 Thermoleophilia bacterium | reverse complement strand
CCATCCTGCCGACCACGACTCCACCCGTAGCCACTGATTTCAACAAGGCGATTGGTGATGTCCGCAAGAGTTACGAATCATGGTTTAAAAACTCCAGCCAGATACACACTGACAACGAGCTTTTTACCGAGGTCTTAAGAAGCAGCCAGCGCGACATTCGCATGCTGCTGACCGAAACCGAGATGGGCTACTTCCTGAGCGCCGGCGTGCCCTGGTTTGTCACGCCTTTTGGACGTGACACGATAATCACCTGCCTCCAGATCATGATGCTCGACACACATCCGGCTGTCGAGACCGCCAAGGTTTTCACTCAGCTGCAGGGAAAGATCGTCGATCCCTGGCGAGACGAGGAACCCGGGAAGATCTTTCATGAGGTGAGGCGGGGGGAACTGGCCAACATCCGGGCTATTCCGCACACACCATATTTCGGCACCGCCGACGCCACGCCCCTTTACTTGATTCTTCTTTCTGACATCGTAAAATGGTCCGGCAATCTCGAGATTGCCAAGTCAATGAAAGAAGCCATCAACAACTCCCTTCGCTGGATCGACGATTACGGTGATGCTGACGGCGACGGATTTGTCGAGTATGAAACCAAATCCAAGCGCGGCCTCGTGAACCAGGGATGGAAAGATTCCGGCAACTCCGTGGTGCACACGGACGGCAGGCTCGCCGAAACACCGATCGCTCTTGCAGAAGTGCAGGCATATGTCTATTACGCCAAACGGCGCATGGCGGAACTTTTCGCCCTTCTGGGTGACCGTGAACGCTCCGACGAACTTGCCGCTCAAGCGGAGAACCTCAAACAAAAATTCAATCAGGAATTCTGGATGCCACGCGAAGGTTTCTACGCCATGGCTCTCGATCGGGACAAAAAGCAGGTAAAAACGATCACTTCCAACCCGGCCCACGGCCTTTGGGCCAGGATTATGGATGAAGACAAAGCCGAGCAGGTAGCGGATCGCCTCATGCAGCCCGATATGTTTTCTGGCTGGGGCATTCGAACGATGAGTAAATCTTCGATCAATTACAATCCCATGAGCTACCACAACGGCAGCGTCTGGCCACACGATAACGCCATCATCATCCGTGGTCTCAAAAAGTACGGCTTCAATAAGGCAGCCGAAAGGGCAGCGTCAGGCCTCTTCGACGCCGCACTGCATTACGACTATTATCGTTTGCCAGAACTTTTCTGCGGCTTTACCAAGCGTTCTATCAGCAGACCTGTCAGCTACCCTGTTGCCTGTAGCCCCCAGGCATGGGCCTCGGGAACAATCTTCATGGTCCTTCAGGCGCTGCTGGGCATAGAAGCCGACGCACCCACGAACACGTTATACGTAAATAACCCCGTATTGCCAAAATGGCTCAATGAAGTGGACGTTCAGGGCCTCAGGGTGGGGAAAGCGGCGATCTCCCTGAAATTCAGACGCGATGGTGATGTGACCTCTTTCGTTGTTACCGAGAAAATGGGCACAGTCCGTACGATCGTCACGGAATAATTCGATACGCGCGCCTGTCACCTCGTCCGCAATCACGGATCGCTCTTTCAGTTCAGTCTTTCCCTTTTGAAATATTGTTAGTTCTTGATCAACACTGCGCGGGCGGGAGCTCCGTCGCCGTCCCTGATCTTCAGGGGGAGACAGATCAGCTCGTAAATGCCGGGTCTGACTGCCTCCAGGTTTATTCCTTCAAGAAGGATAACGCCCGCTCCCAGCAACTTATGGTGCACATGGAAAGTATCTGACTTAAAACGCTCGACCGAGAGATAGTCGATTCCCACCAGGTCGACTCCCGCTTCAACCAGATAATCCGCGGCGTCGCCAGCCAGCGAGACATATTCCTCCTCAAATCCGGATAGCCCCCAGAGCTTTGAGTTCCTTGTCTTCAAAAGCAGCCTCTTTACGCCTTCCAGACCAGCTGTTTCGAGATCGCTGCGCGAAATCGTATTCTCTATATCTCCCAGGTCCATCACAAACGCCGGCCCCATCAGAGTCTCAAGCGACAACCTGTCGACGGTCTCGCCATCATCCTTAAAATGGTACGGCGCGTCGATGTGAGTACCCGTATGTGAGCCGAGACAAAGCTTGGTGATGTTGGCGACATCACCTTGAGCGATACTGCGGTTGGTTGTGATCTCTGCCCCCGGGTCTCCGGGATAGAAAGCCATGCCCGAAAATACGGGGACAGATATGTCGATAATAACGGGGGGCATTTCCTACTGAAGAATATCCATCAAGTCATGCTCCTTATCAACTGATGTAACCGCCAGAACCTGATCCTCCGCCTGCAGCCTGGTAGAACCGCCCGGAACGATTACTTCACCGTCTCTCATTATTACAACCAGTACCGACCCCGGTGGTAGTGTAAGCTCACTCACAAGCTTGCCGGTTGCCCTGGAGGTCGATCCAAGCTTGATCTCGGTCAGGGCTACTTCTCCGCCCTTGAGCTTAAGCAGCGTGACCAGATCGCCCAGAGACATCTCTTCTTCGATGATCTTGGTGATAATGTCCGTGGGGGAAACCGCCACATCCACTCCCCATTCCTTCGTGTATAACCAGGAATTACGTGGATTGTTTACCCTGGCGATAACCCTGGGAACCCCGAAGTGCACCTTGGCAAGCTGGGAGATCACCAGATTGTCCTCGTCGTCTCCGGTAGTGGCGACCAGCAGATCGCTGTTACGCGCACCGGCCTCCTCGAGTACCGAAGGTTCGCAACCGTCAGCCCAGATTACCTTGACACCCTCAGGCGCGCTGTCGAACCTCTTCTCGTCCGCCTCGATGACGGCAATCCTGTGGACTCCTGTTTCCTGCAGGGCTTCGGCGAGATAGGAGCCGGTCCTGCCCATACCAACGATCAAAACATACATGGCAGCCTCCTAATAGCCGACAAGCTCTTTGAATTTACCAAGTGCTTCACTGGTGACACAGGCATAGACCAAGTCGCCATCCGCAAATACGGTCGCCGTCGTCGGGACCAGGGCTCTTCCCAGCCTGACCACGCAGGTAACCACTACTTGGCCGGCAATAGTGATGTCGTTAACAGACCTGCCAACCATTTGCGCCGGAACCTCGAATTCAAGCAATTCCGCCTCACCACTCCCAAATGACATTTCGCTCTTCAGTTCAGCATAAAGAAGATGTTCGCGCAGCTCATTGGCTCCCCAAATAGTCGATGATATCGTGGGAATGCCGAATTGCTTGTAAATATTGGCGCGCAGAGGATCGTAGATTCGGGTAATCACACGCGGCACCTGGAAAACACGCCGTGCTATCAGCGCAGAGATAATGTTGCTGTTATCCCCATTGGTCACGGAAGCAAATCCATCCGCCCGCTCGATGCCGGCTTTTATGAGCACATCCCGGTCGAAGCCGATTCCCTCAACCTTCGCACCCTTGAAAGAATCCCTCAGCCTTCGAAATGATTTGGGATTCTTGTCGATGATCGACACGTCATGACCTTCAACATCCAGAGCGCCGGCCAATTGGGCTCCAACCCGTCCACACCCCAAAACTACAAATTTCATTGCGATCCTCCCCCAGCAGGACTAGCATGCACTTTTCTATTGATAAATTTACGAAGCTCGTCGCTGAGAAACATTATGGGTGCAAAGCATCCCAGTACCACCCAATGCTCCCAACCGAGCCCGGTCGTTTGAAACACTTTCTGCAGGAACGGAACATACACTATCAATACCGTAAGCACGACCTCAAACACGATGCCCCACAGCAACCATTTATTCGTCCAGAATCCGACTCTAAACACCGAGACCCTGTTGGTCCGGCAGGCGAAAGCCGTTCCCACCTGGGTGGCCACTATTCCAGCCCATGTCATGGTCGTCGCCTGGATATAAAGGTGCTCAGAAGAACCAAGCTCGTCCCCCCAATGCCATCCTCCTGAATACAGTACCCAAAAATAGCCGGCCATCACCAATACCGCCTCGATCAAACCTAAAAAAATCCAGGCACGAAACAACATGTGTCTGTCGACCAGCCGGTCCTTGCGTGAGCGAGGCGAACGCTTCATGATATCGGGTTCTGCCCGCTCGACCCCAAGCGCCAGGGCGGGAAGGGTCTCGGTTCCCAGATCAATGGCAAGAATCTGCATAACAACCAATGGAAGTGGAATCCCGAATAATACGAAAGCTGCGAATGGCACTACCTCCGGAGTAGCATGTGCAAAGATATAAGCAAGAAATTTGCGCATATTGTCATAAACGACGCGACCCTCCTCAACCGCTCCGACGATCGTGGCGAAATTATCATCGGTAAGAACGATCGTGGCCGCCTCCTTGGCGACGTCGGTACCAGACACTCCCATGGCAACACCGATATTAGCCTTCTTGAGTGCAGGCGCATCGTTGACCCCATCCCCCGTCATAGCAACAATTTCACCCTTTTCCTGAAGAGCGCCAGCGATTCTCATCTTGTGCTCCGGAGAAACACGGGCAAATAGTATCTGGCTATCCTCCACGATCTCGGCAAGTTTCTCATCAGGCATATTTTCAAGTTCACTACCGTTTACTATCAGGGCCGGAGTAGGACCCAGCAATCCGATGCGACGCGCAATCGATTCTGCCGTAAGCCCATAGTCCCCGGTGATCATGATGACCTTGATGCCCGCATCCCTGCACTGGGCGATTGCTTTTTCCACCTCGAGACGCGGCGGGTCCATCATCGCCATCAGGCCGACGAATACCATATCCTGCTCCACCTGCTCCGGCTCTATTTCTATATCACGCGATACCAGACGGTAAGACATTGCCAGGACTCTCAGGCCCCCGCGGGCAAGTTCGTCATTATGCGCGATTATGCCGGCCTTTTGCTCATCACCAAGAGACTGGATCTCCCCGTCGAGTAAAACCTGTGAGCAGAGCGACAGCACCTCTTTCGGGGCACCCTTGATATAGGCCACCATTTTTTTATCAGATGTGTTCCCGGTTGCGATCACACTCATCCTCTTGCGGCGCGACTCGAAGGGAAGCTCGTACAGGCGCGGGTTCCTGGAAATCTCTGCTTTTGCGTCAAAGCCCCACTTCCTGGCGGCAACCAGAAGCGATGCTTCCGTCGGGTCACCAACTATTGTCCACCGCTCACCGGGATTGTCCGGATCGGCCAGCCTTGCGTTGTTGCAGAGCGCTGATATCTTCATCAGTAAATCAATACTTGTCCTGTCATGTTTGTCTAATTCGCCATCGTGAGAAACAAACTCACCGACAGGCTCATAACCTACGCCCTTCACTTCCACGAGTTTCCCGTTGACCCATAGATTCCGTACTGTCATCTCGTTCTGGGTAAGGGTTCCAGTCTTATCAGTGCAGATAACTGTTGTACTGCCCAGGGTTTCAACACCTGAAAGCTTCTTTACCAGGGCATTCTTGCGCGCCATCCTCTTGACGGCCACTGCAAGTGATAATGTAACTGTTGGCAGCAAGCCCTCCGGCACATTGGCCACAAGCATACCGATAGCGAAAATCGCGGCTGCGGCAAAACTCAGAGGTGTAAAAAGAGCGGCTACGCCAAACAGCCCCGCCCCCATGACCAGTGCGACTACGGCGATGATCAGCGCCACGCGGTTGACTTCCTTTTGCAGTGGGCTGAGTTCGACTTCGACCTTTTGCGTCATGGACGCGATCTTGCCGAATTCCGTCTGCATGCCAGTTGAGAAAATAATCGCTTTCCCAGAACCCAAAGCCACACTTGTGCCTGCCAGCACCAGGTTGGGGATCTCGCTTGCAGTCATCCCCTCTCCTGAAACCGGGCCAGCCATTTTTCTAACCGGCTCCGATTCACCTGTAAGGGTAGCCGCATTTACCCTGAGCTGACTTTCCTCGAAAAGACGAGCGTCCGCTGAGATGTTATCGCCCTCCTGCAGAACGATAATGTCGCCGGGGACAAGATCGCTTGCAAGAATCTCCGCCAGATCCCCACCTCTGATGACTCGAGCCCGTGCCGGAAGAATCTTTTTAAGCGCCTCAACAGCCTTCTCTGCCTGGAATTCCTGCCAGAAGCTGAACAAGGCATTGATAAAGATTACAGCGATAATCGCCCAACCGAGTTCGGGCATACCAGCCACAAATGCGAGAGCGCCCGCGGCCCACAAAAGCAGGGCGAAAGTATGATAGAAATTTGCCAGAAATCGCAGAATGAGCGGTGTTTTTCTCGCTTCGACTATCTCATTGGAGCCATACTGATCGAGCCTTTTTGTAGCTTCATCCTTTGACAGACCGGCTGGGTCCGACCCCAGCTCTCTGAATAATTCCTCTTGAGACAATTGGCTTAGGTGCATTCACGGCTCCATTAATGAATCTCAGTCGCCCGAACGGATTGGCAGGAGGAAACCCGCCGCAACGAAACCCGGCAGGGAAATACCTTTATTGTTCGCATTTCTTCCCTGAAAACCTCCGCTACTAACCTCGTTTTGCTAAACCGCCAAGAAAAGGCGGCCCGCTTTTAGCGGGCCGCCTTTCACCATGTCCGTGGATTTGAATCCCACAAGTTTATGTATTTGTACCTCTTATCTGTCGACTTCCGTCCAAGCGGTCTCCCGGTAAACGGTCCAGGCAAAGAACGGCGGGTCGTCCAGGAATGTCGGGGATAGGGTGAAGTTGAAGTTGCCAATATTGGTAATTCCCTTGCCCCACACAAAACCTGTAAAAGTTCCTCCACCACTCCCGTCCGACCTGACCTCGCCATCCGGGCAGTAGATGACTCCGCTCGAAGCGCCTATTGCGCTGCCCGTCAACTTCAAACTTCCATTCTTGACGATTATCAGCGACTTGCCGGACGAATAAGGACTATGCGGCCACTCGAACTTGATGTTGACCTCGTTATTGTCCGGAGTCCCGGATGGAAAATCAACATAAATGACAATATCTCCCGAGTGACTGGGAAGATCTCCCTGCTGAATCATCAGGTTGCTGCTGGGATTATCATTATAGTAGCCGCTTGATTTCGCCATAGCTCTAAGCGATGCCAGCTGACTCGCTGTCAGTCCCGATGTACTGAAATAGCTTTCCAGTTCGGTTATGGTGAATTTGTTTCCTGAAGGGCCACGGCTATCACGATCATTAATGTAATTTGAGGCCCAGTAACTGCTATGATCGCCGGAGCTGGTATAAATCTGGGTACGGCCGCCATTGGATTTGGCATAAATAGTGCCGGTGGCGCGTACACCCGCGGCCCCTCCATATATCTGGTCCATCCCGCTGACAGTGAGTTTTTCCCGTCCATAGAAGCTACCCCGAACAAATATGCTTTCATTAGATATCGTCGGACCGCCATTTAAGTTTGCATCCCCATTGATATAAAAAGTCAAAGGATAACTGCTGGCTTGAACCTTTGCTCTCTGCTGCAACATGCGATAACCGGTCCCCGACTGCCCCTGTGCGGTAATCTGCAGGTAGGCTGGATCGTTACTAGTCAAATCCAGACCGCAGCCTGTGCAATGGTTCCCGTCAGCATCCACTGTATCCAGATAGACCGTGTAGGTGTCATTGCCTATCCTCATTTCAATCGGATCAGTTGGATTCTGACGGCTGGAAGGATTCGGATCCAACAGGTAACCATAACCGTTCGCACTTTGATCGGCTCGTGGCTGCGTCAGTTGCGTCTCGGTTGCCGCGTAATTCAATATGTCCAGTACATTTTCAACGCCACCCTCTGCGTAATAGAAAGCCTGGCCACCGGAAAAATCTGCTTGCGTCATTTTTGACTCACGACTGGCCACCACATACATACCACCCGCAATTATCATCAATACGGCGGTCAGAATTAACACCGTCATCAGGGCGACGCCCTGTTCCTCACTTGAAATACGTGCGTAATTTCGTGATGTAAATTTCATTTTAGCCCTTTAGTCCGCCGTTCTATTTCTCAGCCAGGCCTGGTCCGCAAAGGTCTGAACCGCCTCGTTTCCCGCCTTCATGTTCAGGATAATATCGACTCTGGAGATGTTGGCAACGACGCTGACGCCACATCCCTGAAGCTCGGAATACGTAACTATGCCGTCATTATTGGCGTCACATTTATAGTCATTCCCGTAGTAGACAAACTGAACGCTCTCAACACTACTGATTAAGGTTATTTGTCCTGGTGATACGGATGTATTGCGCCAAACGGTCCCAGGTTCTCCCTGAGAGCCGGGCGAAAAACCATAGGTAATTGTCTCGTTGCCGGTTCCAAAGTTTGCCGTAAATGTGACCTCGCTCGTTTGCGCGGCTGTGATCTGGGTAGACTGCTTGATCTCACGCGTCATGCGGTTTAATCCCAACCTGGCGTTCTCTGTCATTTCCGCACTGTTCTGGCCTGTGTTCCAGTGTATGCTCGCGCCGAACAGAAAGGAGAACATGCCCGCCATGATTACGGTCATAATCGAGATTGAAACCAGCAATTCAATCAACGTAAATCCATGCTCCCGCCCTGTCCGCCTTGAGAGAGACTTGAAAAACATTGTGATTATTTCTGGTCTTTTAGCCATTTTGCTCTACCGAGATATCGATGGCCCCGATCCAGGCTTTCTGCAAACCTTGCGGGGCAACCAGCGTTATAGCGTTACTGTCATTATTCCATCTGATTTCAGTGCCGTACGCGGCTGATATCTTGACGAGGGCATCGACGGTTATCGCCGAGTTCTTGCCGTCAGCAGACGTGTACTTGGCATTACTGATATCCGCCGCCGTATAGCTGTACCATTCAGTCATCAATTCGTTCTGCAACCTGTAGTTCGCGTTACTGAGAGGCACGGCGGTCTGAATGGGGGTTGACGGACTGATGCTATACATGTCGTAGCAGGTATCTCCAGTGCTATAAGAAGAGCACCCCGATTTGTTGGGATTGAACATCCCAAGCGTGAAGGAATACGTCAAAGAGCCGCTGGCGCCACCCGGGGTGCCGTTGGCTATTGCATTCGCATCGGCATGGAAATCACGGATAAACACGATACCCTGCGCCGCGGAAGGATTAGTTGTAGTGTCAGTCGGCCATTTCTGTAAAGGCAGGATATTGATTGTCTGGTAATTTATTTCTGCTTTTCCTTCAGTTTCACCGTGCTCCTGCTCAATCTCAGCTTCAATGTCCTCGCCGTCATCGCCACGGCCCGAGCCGCTTACAGTAATCGTCGGGTTGAGAAAATCCCAGCGCTTGTATCCGCTTACTGTATCTGTTGGCGTCCCGCTTACCTCGCTCAATTGCAGTGACTGGGTTCCCACCATCGCTTCACCCTCAGCCTCGACTTCCATGCTTCCGCTTTCGTCTTCAACCTCTCCCTTGACATAGGTATTGCTGATTGTGGGTTTCGGCCACGTCGCTGGCGGACCAACGCTTGTCGGACCTACAGTCTGATGCACCTCCGGCGGCCCGGATACGGATACAGTCGCGCCCGTGTATGTGCTGCCACCCACGATCGACATCTGACCTCCAGTGGCATTCGCCTGAATAGTTGGTGTACATCCGTAAGCAGCTTCCGCATGCGCTTCACCCAGTTTTCCGTTAACCAATGCTATGAATGGATCATCCGTCCCCGTGGAGGCGGTCAGTATTAAACCGATTACGTCTACCCGGCTATTTGAAGCATGCACGCAACCCGCGACATCGCTCGGAGACTGGCCGGTTGATGAGATAAGGGAATCAAGAACATAGGAGTTTTCGCCTGAACGATCACTCCAGGAAGTAGTGATTTTAACCTGGACAAGTTCACTGGGAGGTTTGTCTGAATCAGCGATGTTGGAGTTATATGAACTTGGAGGACTCACGACGTTACGATTGCTGTCAACAAACCATGTTTCCACCGTGGTCACAATGCCCTGACTATCCGCAGGTGACACTTTTGTATAGTGCGCATTGCTACCAGAATAATAGCGACCGCTCCACCCTTCGGCATCCGTCTGGGAGCTCGTATTTAAGTCCGGATAATATTTATCCAGCAAGTCGATGTCGTTTATCGTTCCCACATTCGGGTCGGCACTGTAGGGAACGTAATAAACCCTGGAGCGCATCTCCTCTATCCTCTGCTGGGCAACATCCTTCCCCATGGTAGCCAGTCGTGTGTTAACCGTGGTGCGTAAACCGGTAATCAGCGTTCCGGCAACACCAACAGAAATCACAAGGAAGATCATCATCGATACCATTATCTCGACCAGCGTCAAACCTTCCTCTGCCTTGATACACTTTCGGCCTCCCAAAGGATTCATGATCTTTTTAATCGCAAATTTCACTCTTCTACCTTTTTCTAGTTGACACTGACGTTGGCAGTCTCACCATTCACATTTACGACTTTGCTTCTGCCAAAACGGTTACTAACCACTATTTGGCCATTTTCAGTTGTTCCTCTGGGATAGAAATCCATATAAGCGTCTCCGCCAAAGGAAGGCGTTGAACCTGCGCTGAACTCTATGTCGCCGGGAAGCCGCTGCGCGATCCTTACGTTGACCCAGCTGCTACCCTGTCTGTATTGCAACTGATAGCTTTTTCTGTCCGGATTGCTGAAATCTATCCTGTATGTGTTTCCGGTAGATACAGAGAGCGTCTGGGCCTCTCTTATCTGGGTAGTCAGGTCCCGCGTTGAAGTGTCCAGCGCCTTGCCCGAATAGTAGTAGGCAAGCGCACCCGTCGTCATCGCCATGAGGATGCTCATCAGCGCGATAGTGATCATCATCTCAATCAGGCTAAGACCACGTGCATCACGCGCATGTGCAGAAATAACAGAGAGTTTTCTTGCAGAAGAGTCGCTTTGGGTATTACTAAACGCCCGAGAGGAATACCTGATTCCACGGTGGAACACGCAAACGAAACGTCGAACGCAATAAGACATGGTGTAATAATCCCTTCCCTTATTTCATCGGTCCCTCGAAAAGTTCCTGAAGATTCAATCGTGACTAAAACAAGCAAAGCCCCCAGAATTGGGGGCTTTGCTTGTTCCCTTTGTATTTCTGAATGCCTGTCTAATCCCTGGCGTAATTCTCCTTGAACGACGTCATGGACCCATAGTTCCACCAGCCGGTAGGAAGTTTTGATACATAATTGTCATCGTATATCAATGTAGTGTCCTGAGCTACATGACTATCGTCACCGGTTTTGAGCTGACCCGCCTGACCCTTGACCGCAATAGTGCCATATACGGTGCCGCCGTCTATGATCTGGAACTTGCTGTCTCCGCCCGTACCGCTGCAATAGATAAGCGCACCGTTACCTTGCGAACCGACAACCACTCCATATTTAAGTCTCACATCACCCTGCGCTGAGAGAATGGCGAGGCCATTTGCCGGCTGCATCGAAATACCCGGACCGTAGATCCTGAGCCCATTAACTGTTCGGGTAGACAATCCCGATCCCACTGCCAGCACCTGAATCGTAGACGTGATGGTCTGTGGCGACGAAGACGAGCCGTTTATCTGAAAGCGAGCATTGGAATAATTGTTCATAATGCGCACTACCCTGCCGTTGTAACGATTTACGAACTCTTGCGCTGTTATGGAGAACGTTGAGTCATTGCGTGTCCAGCCTGCGGGAGGGCTACCACTTGAATTGAATGTAAGTGTTATTGCGGCACCGCTATTGTTGGCTGTAGTTAAATCGGCGCTGAAATTAACGACAGGAAAATCAACTGGGGCACTCCTTGTCGGTGTGATGTTTCCCGAAAAAATGCTCCCCCGATGAACATCGTAAGAACTCGTATAAGTAACAGTGTCCGTATGACCTGCACGAGACAAAAGAACGATGTGACCATTGCCGTGTTCTTCGTCGCCCTCTACCTCGAGTTTACCGTTAACATGCGTTTTACCTACGATGGTTGTCGTACCACAGTCGTCGTGCCATTCGTGGTGGTCTCCGTCTTCGTGGTATCCATCGTGATCTTCCCCACTGTGATTATTCCAGTCACTATCGTCCCAGCCACAACCATGGTCCGAGTCTCTCCAAAACTCCATTTCCGAGTTGGGATTAGCAGGGTCGCCCACAAAAAAGGTGTAATCAAAAATACTTGGATTGTATTTGATTGACACTCTGACAGTTTCGGTGGGAGAGCTTGCACCTCCCGTAGTGCCAATTGAAGTCAAAAGTACATTTCCAGGTCGTTCGGGGTCCTGCTTGGACCAGACCTGGTAACTGCCAACCTGGTTTCCCTGACTATCTGAAAGAATCTGATCGGTAGCGAACAACTTGACACCATCACCGGGACCAGTGGGTACCACACCATTTGTATATACAGAATAATAATTTCCAACGGTTAGCGCTATGGCATCATCAATGCCGGCTTCTGCAATGTTTTGGCCAATAGTCTGAAACTTATCATGACTGACAGTCTTTTGACTGGTCATGGCAAGCGATGTGATCATGATTCCGATAATGATCATTACCGAAATAACACCTATCGCTACAATGAGGGCTACTCCACTCTCTTCTTTTATTCTCTTGATCCGACCCATTTCCAGTTCCTCCTTAAAAGTTCCGCAAATTTATCTGCGAAGAAGATATCGTGTCCTCATTACGAGCGTGACCATCGCTCTCCGTAACTTTAAATACGATCTTTACAGACCGCACGCTTCTCGGATCAGTAACCGGCGCCGTTATCTGTAATCCGCTATCACCGTAATAAGTAAATATTGGCGCATATTGGGACACCCTTTCAACGGTTGTGACATTACCTGAACCATCTTCTCTAACATTGATCATTTGCTTGTCCGTTGAACTCACCTGGACAGGAATTGTCGGCTTACCTGAAGTTATTTTTCTGATAATCGTACCCGAGGAAGCACCGGGTGGAGTTGCATAAACATAGGTAATCCATTGCGATCCATTTTGCGATGGAAAAGATATCAAATCACTTTGAAAAACCGGCTGATTATTACTCGTGTCCTTGCGTTTGGCCTCTGCAATGTTCTTTTCCATGTCATATAGCACTACTCTCGCGTCGAGCTGAGACCGGAACTCGGCGTTAATCTTTTCTTGTGATCGCATGCTCATAATAATCATGCTCGTGATTGCCCCCAATGCCAATGTTAGAAGAGTAAGCGCGACAAGCAATTCGGTCAGGCTCAAGCCCCTCTGATCATGAAATAATCTCAATAAGTTTTTTCGCATCCATTTATCCATCATGATTCGCTTATCACTTGGCCATATCGGTCGGTCCAATGACCGTTGATAGTTCAATGAAGGACGCAGGAGCTGGATCAGTCCATGAAACTGTAACAATTATTTTTTTCGTTTTGGTAGCTACTGATTTTGAAGAGTTAACCAGTAATCGCACATCTCGTGTTACTGTAAATGTGTCACCAGATGACGTAACAACTGTCTCTGGCCCCGCCACAAGTCCCGCATAGCCGGTCTCCGGTGCCAACTGCGCATCGTTTGTAGCAGTGGCAAATTTACTCGTAGCGCTGCCAATTCCTATTGCTTCAAACTTAAGACTCCTGGTTCTATCAATTTCGGTAGCAGTAAGTTCCCGCGCCTGCATGCGTGTATTTGTGGTTACCGTAGCCCTAAGACCGGTAGAAAGAACAATTGCCAGAGGCACCATCGCGGTAAGCAGCAATGTAAGCGCGACCAGCACTTCGATAATGGTATAGCCGCCCACGCCTCGGCGGGAGCTTTCAATGTCGTCCCTCATAATGTTTCCCCCGGGTAGTCCAGCCGCCCGGGGATTGGCTGGAACTACAAATGCGACCAAAAGCCGCATAGTCTATGAACGACTATCATCGTCCACGTCTTTTTCTATCGGAAAAAGGGGAGAAAATATTGAGCGGCGCGAACGGCATCCCGTATATTCTGTCACTGGACATCAAAGACTAAGTCAACATCTGTGCTAACAATGCTATTCGGTCTCACAGAGAAAGGCGGGCCATTCGGCCCGCCTTTTCCCATACTAGTGCTGATTATCGCTTTTCACTTGCCACTTGCTAAGGTGCCGCGACGCAACCGCCTGTCTGAGGATCTCCTTCGGCACTATCTAAGTGATATGCAGAAGCATAGCCATCATATGAAGCATCCAGACAGTAACCGTCTGCAGTCGCTGTAGTTACGACCAAGGTCACATTCGCGCTCTGGTTATAACCCTCAGTCGTGGGGACTACGCCGACATAGGTCTGGTCTACGGTAAATCCACTCTCCATAGCGACAGCCGCATTGCGCAAATCGCTTTGCATTGTGGCGTTCCAGCCCTTCTGCCGCTGGTTTAAGTACATCGGAATAGCAATTGCTGCCAGGATTGCAATGATGATAATCACAACCAACAGCTCGATCAGAGTAAAACCGCCTTCGCCCTTAACCTGCATTCTTTTTCCAAGTCTCGAAATCATGTTGTCACCTCCCTTTCTATAATGTTTATTATTTTCCTCAGACCACAAAAAAAGATCTGCGGCCTGATGGCAAACCACAGATCCATTAATACATGAACCTCTGGTGGCAACCCAGCCGACCAAGTCACCCTGGTCCTGTAGCTTTGCGCCCCACCCTTACGAGTGGTTTGCCTTTTTCACCTTCACCCCTATATTACCCAACTGCTTATATTCTAGACACTTCCCACCTGGGGTAAAGCGGTGAATACGTGCCTTTAATCGGCGTCCGCCGACTAAAGCTTTAGCAACTTCTAAAAGATCTTTGTATTCATGACAGCCTTCAGTCGCCCGAGCGCCTTTGCGGATTCCCGTGACACTTTTCGCTGCGTGAGGCCCATCTCCTCAGCTACCTGTATCTGAGTCAGATCCTTATAAAAGAGAAGGTATACGATCTTTCTATGCAGGGAACTCAGTGCATCCAGGGCTTCCTGAAGCGCTATCTTGTCTTCAATGGGCAATGAAAAAGACTCATAATGGAGAGACCGAACAACATTAGCGTCTGGCTGTGCATTTACACCTTCATGCAAATCCATATCATCTACTGGATGAAGGCCTACTGAAGCAACGACGCTCAGTATCTCCAGAATGCCGTCTTCGGAAATATTGACCTCGAGTGCAAGTTCTTTAAGACTCGGGGGGCGTTTAAGTTTTCTATTGAGCTCTATTGAAGCGTCTTCGATACGTTTTTCTGCTGATCTGAGCCACCTTGGCTGGCGCATAAGAACATTATCCCTGAGATAATGGCGAACCTCACCGTCGACAACAGCGGTTGCGTAGCTGGAGAACTCGATACCCCGGGTACAGTCGAATCTTTGTACTGCCTTGATCAGTCCCAGGTTGGCCACCTGCAGAAGATCCTCATATGGATCAGAGAAGTATTTGAATCGTCTCAGGACAGCATGCAAAAGGCCTTGATTACGAGTAAGGAGTTTCTCCAGGATTTCCGGATCACGAGAGGTCTGATATTCTGAGATCAGCGACTCGTTTTTCCGTTCTGTTTTTTCT
>JBAZWE010000041.1:10960-15474 GCA_041660545.1 Thermoleophilia bacterium | reverse complement strand
TGAAGTGGACAAAGGCCTGGTTCAGCTCCTCGTCGGAGAGGGTCATACCCAGCTCTTCCATCGCCGCCTTGAGCGCGTGGCGCCCGGAGTGCTTGCCGAGGACGATATCACTGGTCCCCCGGCCGACGCTGGCCGCGTTCATTATCTCGTAAGTAGACCGTTCTTTCAGCACACCGTCCTGATGAATGCCTGATTCGTGCGCAAAAGCATTCTTACCCACGATTGCCTTGTTGGGCTGCACATCGTAACCGGTCAGCTGGCTTACCAGCCGGCTGGTTCTGGTGATCTCTTTAGTCTTGACGCCAGTCACCCTGCCCAGCATGCGCTTGCGCGTCTCCAGGATCATGACGATCTCCTCCAGGGATGCGTTGCCGGCCCGTTCACCCAGCCCGTTGATGGCGCACTCAACCTGCGTGGCCCCATTCTCGATAGCGGCCAGCGAATTGGCGACTGCCAGGCCCAGGTCGTTATGACAGTGGACACTGACCACTACGTCCTTCAGCCCCGGAGCTTTTTTGAACTGCTCCCAGATGAAGTCACCGAACTCCGTCGGTATGGCGTAACCCACCGTGTCGGGGATATTGATGGTACGGGCGCCTTCATCAATGGCCGTCTGCAGCACTGCGGCCAGGTAGTCCGGGTCGCTTCGGGTGGCGTCCATGGCGGAGAACTCAACATCGTCGCACAGGCTCACAGCCAGGGCGACCATGCGCTTCGCTGCCTCCAGCACCTCTTCGCGCGACTTGCGCAACTGGTGCTTTAAATGAACATCACTCGTTGATATAAATGTATGGATGCGTGGTCGTTCGGCTTCTCTTATGGCGTCCCAGGCGGTAGTAATATCTTTTTCCATGGCGCGCGCCAGCGCGCATACCGTCACCCCGGAAACCTTGCGGGCGATGTTCTGTACACCTTCAAAATCGCCGGGAGAAGATATCGGGAAACCCGCTTCGATGACATCGACGCCCAACCTCGCCAGCTGCTCGGCGATCTCCAGCTTCTCAAAGGAATTTAGACTGATACCGGGGGATTGTTCTCCATCCCTCAGCGTTGTATCAAATATGTTTATGCGATGAGGATCCATTGCTTCTCCTAAAACCACAAAGGTTTAAATTGCAGAAAGGTAAGGATAACGGGTTTGCCGCACGGGCAAACTGTTAGATAATCTCCCCCACCTGGGGGAGGAGAAGCAAGTCGAGGAGAAATGCGGCGGCAGACAGCGTTAAGCCGCCTCCCGCAGGGGAGGCCGATACGCGAGTAGACTCAGAATGTGAGAATTCACAGGCCATTAAACGGATATGTTATTGAAATTCAACAGGAATTTCAACTAATAAATGAGGAAAATGTTTCGCGGGAAGACTGTTGAGCCTTTGCCTTAGCTGGCTTGCTGAATGTCTGAATCTTCAGGTTTGGCTTCTACAAGATTAATAAAGAGGTCAACCAGTCTGGGGTCGAACTGGGTGCCCGCACCCTTGCGCAACTCCTTAACTGCCTGCTTCTCGGACATCGCTTTCCTGTATGGACGGTCACTGCGCATGGCCCTGTATGCATCCATAATACCGACGATTCGCGCCATCAGCGGTATCTGTTTTCCCTGCAGCTGCTCAGGATATCCTTTTCCATCCCAGCGCTCATGATGATACAGGATTGCCGTAATAAGGTCCGACAGCTGTCTGGCTTCCCAGAGAATACGCTGTCCCATCGCGGGATGCTGCTGTACAATCAGCAACTCTTCGGGTGTCAGTTTCTCCGATTTCCTGAGAATGTATCCCGGTACACCTATCTTACCGATATCATGCAGTCTGGTTGCCAGTACCAGCGCGTCTGCCTTCTCATCTTCAAGATGCATCGTTTTCGCCATTTCGGTGGCGAGCCTCGCCAGAGATGTCGCTTCCATGACTGAATAGCTGTCGTTCGTATCTACGGCTTCCGCAAGCGCACGAATTGTCTGCAGACTGGCTCCTTCGAGACGGCTGTGAAGCTGATCGATGTCACCCTCTTCGAGCTCGCTGCCGGATAGATCGCGGAAATAAGCCACCCTGTCACGACCCTTGCGCTTGGCGAACAGAAGAGCCGAGTCCGCGGCGGAGATCAGGCTGTCGGAGTCGCTGGCGCAGGCCGGCATGTCGGCGACGCCGATGCTTGCGGCTACCGCTCCCTCCGGCAGATCGGCATCATGGGCCACGGTCTTCATGCCGACCCTGAGCGAGTCGGCGACCTCCAGCGCGCCGCTGCCTTTCGTCTCCGGAAGTACTACAACGAATTCCTCACCACCATACCTGGCTGTATAACCATTGTGCATCTCCTTGCGCAGCAGTTTGCCAACACCCCTGAGCACCTCATCACCCTTCTGATGGCCATGCCGGTCATTGATCAACTTGAAATAATCAAGGTCGAGCATAAGTAGTGACAATGGTTTGTGCTTCTGGGTAGCCTGGCTGACCTCCCAACGAAGGTGTTGCTGGAAATGCGCATGATTCCGGAGACCGGTCAATAGATCGGTGTCGGCCATCTCACGTGCCTGCTGATGCATCAGCTCCAGTTCGGCGTACTTGTCCTTAAGTTCACAGTTGACAGCCTCCAGAAGATCCTGCTTCTCTTTGACCGCCAGCATGAGACTGTTGAAATTCTCACCGATCTCGTTGATGGGATTGTGCTGCACGGCTTCCTGGTAGACATCGCACTTGGAGCAGTTGCCAAGCTTGTGAGCGAATTGACCCTGGACCTCTCCACCACAATAAGTCCCGGCTATCAGCCAGCATCGGATATGCTCCCGCCCGTAGACAGGACAGGCGCTCGCTTTGCATTTCTTGGTTTCCCAGCAGGTTGGAATGGAAGCGTCTTCGAAACTCACTTCCCAGTTCTGGGTTTCAATCGCCCTGTATGTGAGACTGGAAAAACGCTCCTTGGCCATTTCAAGCTCAGCCTTCTGGCTGGCAAGCAGCCGATTCCTCTCATAAAGAGTGACTTTGATCAGAAAAAAACAAAATGAGCCAACGGCGAATCCAGCTGCAAGGCAGGCAAGCCGGAAGAAGAACTTGCGTTCGGGATCCCAGGTGACGAACGGATCGACGATAAATGGAAATATAATGCCCATCGTCAGACCAAAGCCGATCATCACAAAAAAAATGCGCCTCATCGTGGATAGACGCAATGCAAAAAATTTCAACATTCAACCACCAGCCTTACTCCCGATTGACGGTATCAACCAGCCTGTTTCCATCTAATTTCCTCACCTTCGTCAAGTAGCTCGACAAACATCGACACCAGATCCGGATCGAACTGGGTGCCGGCGCCCCTGCTCAGTTCAGCCAGAGATTGCTGAACGCTCAGCGCCTTGCGATACGGACGGTCGCTACGCATGGCGCGGTACGCATCCATGATGCCGACGATACGCGCCATAAGTGGTATTTCTTCACCCTTGAGTTTTTCAGGGTAACCATTGCCATCCCATCGCTCATGATGATAGAGAATCGCCGAAATCAGATCCTTGATCTGCTCGGCTTCCTTTAATATACGCTGACCGATCTGTGGATGGCTCTGGACCATGGAAAGCTCTTCCGGTGACAGCTTTTCTTTCTTTCTGAGAACGGAACCGGGTACTCCGACTTTACCGATGTCGTGCAGTCTCGTCGCCAGGGTCAGTGCATCCGCCTGCTCCTGGTCCATATCAAGTCTTTCCGCCATTGCGGCGGCGACTTCGGTCAGCTTTGATGTGTTGATCGCCGAATACTGATCATTGGTGTCAACAGCTTCGGCCAGTGCCCTGATGGTCTGAAGGCTGGCCCCTTCCAGGCGGCTGTGAAGTTTGTCGAGATCACCTTCACGAAGTTCTGTATCAGCAAGATCACGAAAGTATGCAACCCGGTTGCGGCCTTTTCGTTTGGCAAACAGCAGCGCCGAGTCGGCGGCCGAAATCAGACTGTCGGCATCACTGGCACATGAAGGCATATCCGCCACGCCAAAGCTTCCACCCACAAATCCTTCCGGGAGGTTGACATCAACCTCCACGAGTTTCATCCTGCGTCTCAGGCCGTCGGCCACCTTCATCGCCATTCCTGCGTCCTTGTTCCGCAGCACCAGTACAAATTCCTCACCGCCATAGCGGGCAGCGTAAACATCCTCGTCTAGTTCCTGACGGATCAACGTGCCCACCTGCTGCAAAACCTCATCACCCTTCTGATGGCCGAATTCATCATTTACGTTCTTGAAGTGGTCCAAATCGAGCATGATAAGAGATAGCGGACGCCTAAACTGCCTTGCACTCTCAACCTCGCACTGCAGGTGGTCCTGAAAATGAGCATGGTTCTTCAGTCCGGTCAGCATGTCTGTCTCTGCCATCTCACGGGCATGTTGATGCAAAACCTCGAGTTCCCCATATTGTTTCTGGAGTTCCTCGTTGGTCACGCCGAGCAGCTCCTCTTTCTCTCTCAGAGCCCACATGAGACTGTTAAAATTCTCACCGATTTCGTTGATCGGATCGCGTTCTATGGATTCCCGATAAATTTCACATT
>JBAZWE010000041.1:0-10950 GCA_041660545.1 Thermoleophilia bacterium | reverse complement strand
TTTGGCGCAATCGCCTAGCTTCTGGGCGAAGCGTCCCTGGACCTCACCCCGGCAATAAGTTCCAGCGATGAGCCAGCAGCGCACATGATGTCTACCGTGGGAAGGGCAATCCACAGCTTCACAGTTCTTTACTTCCCAGCAGGTGGGAATGGCGGGATCTTCAAAACTCACATTCCAGTCGCGATCGGAGATGGCTGCGTGAGTAAGGACGGAAAACTTCTTTTTTGCGTTGGCGAGCATCGATGACTGCTCATGGATGCGATCGGACTCTTTACCGATAATATAGGCGGCAATCCCCGCGATAATCGGCGCCAGCAATATATGCATCACCTCATAATCGGCTCCATAATTCTCTTCCACAATGTAAGCAAAGATTGCGTAGAGAAGCCCAGCAAACGCCGCGGCTAAGCCAAATATGAATGCCCTGGTTTTGAAAACCGAAGTTTTCATGACCGCCCTAAGTCGAAGAGTACTGCAAAAATCCCATCGGTACGGGCAAAAAAACCTTTAGGAGGGCATTTGTTTATGCAGGGGTTCGCGCTTATGGGTTGAAACAACAACCTGTGACCTATACGTGAACGATGGATCTGAGGCCTGGCTTCTGAGGTTAGAGAAGGGTATGAGTGATGGCCGGAGAATACGGAAAAGTCACGTTACTGGCGTGATCGATATGACACGGTTTAACACCAGGCATAATAGAAACGGAGCACTCAAGATGAAGAAGTTCACCTGGTTGAATAAAACGCACCGTTTCAGCGGTTTCGCTGTCATGGCAACTGTCAGCGCTTACTGCGTCCCTCTCCTCCTTATCGCAGTACCCGCCTTCGCGAGCCCCGACTTGTCTTCAAAGCAGGCCGAAGCCGACCGGATCAGCGCTGAGATTGCCACGATAAACCAGTCGGCTGAGCAGGCGGTGGAACGCTACAACCAGGCCAACGTGGAGCTGGAAAATACAAAACAGCAGATAACCGAGAATGAAAAAGCCTTGTCGGAAGCTACGGCCAAACTTATTGAAGCCCAAAAACGGTTGGACAGAAGGGTCGAGAATATTTACCGCCAAGGGTCTACCAGTCTTATTGATGTGGTTGTTAACACCACGACATTCCATGATTTTATGTCCCGGTTCGACCTGCTTGGCAGAATAGGCGAAAGGGATCGAGCCGACGTCCAGGAAGTCCAGGGATACAAAAACGAGGTCGAATCGGCACGCACTGGTCTTGATCAGGCGCGGCAGAAACAGGAAGAACTTCTAAATACGCTGGCTGCGGAAAAGTCGTCGGTCGAATCACAGTTGGCCGCCAGGCAGACCGTACTTTCCGGGGTACAGGGCGAAGTCGCACAGATCCTTGCCCAGCAACAGGCCGCGATTCAAAACCAGACCAGTGGCCAAACGGGCAACGCGGGAGGAAACGCTCAGGATCAGTCTCCTGCACCCGCTCCAGGACCAGCTCCAGACCCTGATCCGGGCCCCGCGCCAGGACCTCCTCCATCCGGTATATCCGGCATCGCCATGCAATACCTGGGAGTTCCCTACGTCTGGGGAGGAGCTTCACCGTCCGGGTTTGATTGCTCCGGCCTTGTTATGTATGTATATGCTCAGGCTGGCATCTACCTGCCACATTCGGCGGCTGCCCAATATTACTCTGGAACCCCCATCAGCTACTCTGAACTGATGCCTGGCGACCTCGTCTTCTTCGGACGCCCAATCAGCCACGTAGGCATATATATCGGCGGCGGCAGCATGATCCACGCACCGTTTGAAGGAGCTGTCGTCTCCATCACCGGCGTCGGCGGCGGGGGTAGCTACTCTGGAGCCTGCAGACTCTAAAAAGAGCTTAGCGACCAGTTGTGTGATCCTGCACTGGAAAGTCTGCGCTTTTTTCTCTCCCTCTCTCCTGATAACATTTATTGCTGGCTATTCTGAAACAGCCACACACTGAAACCTTTTCACGCAAGGAGATACTTGGCTTCCAGTAAGTCCCGACCCAAGAAGATATACATCGGCCTGCTGGGCTATGGCACAGTCGGATCGAACGTCTATGGCCTGCTTAACAATCAAGCCGATGAGATAGCACAGGCTACGGGTGCCTCCATCGAGGTTAAAAAGATACTGGTTCGCGATGCCTCAATACCCCGCACAGACGCTCCAGTGGAACTGCTCACGGACAATTTCGACGATATTATCGATGACCCGCAGATCTCCATGGTCGTCGAATTGATGGGCGGAGTGGAGCCGGCATTTGATTACATCACCACAGCGCTCGAGCAGGGAAAATCCGTCGTCACTGCAAACAAGCAACTTCTTGCCAAACAGGGTTTCTACCTTTTCAGACTCGCCCAGGAGAAAAAGACACAGATAAGATTCGAAGCGAGCGTGGCTGGAGCAATCCCCGTGATCAAGGTCCTGCGGGAATCGATGGTGGCGGCCGATCTGACAAGCGTATACGGAATTGTCAACGGAACGACTAATTTCATTCTTACCGAGATGAGCCGTACCAACGCCAAATACCAGGATGCACTCGCACGTGCCCAGGAGTGGGGTTTTGCTGAAGCCGATCCTACCGAGGACATCAGCGGCCAGGATGCGGCCGCCAAGATGGCTATCCTGGCGTCCATCGCCTTCCATACTCCCGTAGGTCTCGATGACGTCGGCTGCGTGGGAATCGAGGGAATAAGCTCGCTGGATATCGCCTATGCGCGTGAGTTGGGACTGACCATCAAGCTGCTCGGCGTCGCAAGGCTTTACGATGACAAGATAAACGTCAGGGTATATCCGGCCCTGCTCCAGCAGGATCACCCCCTGGCTACCGTCAGCGGCGCCTATAACGCCGTATTTCTCCAGGGGAAATCAATCGATGAGATCATGCTCTCGGGTCCCGGAGCTGGCGGTATGGAAACCGCATCCGCTGTCGTGGGCGACATAGTATCGATAATTTCACGCAAGACTCCCGGCCCCCTGGAATATCTGGTCGCACACCGTGATCTCAAATTCTTTTCGGATGAAGAGGTGGTCTCAAAATTTTATCTGAGGCTGGAGGTCGAGGACGAACCAGGCGTACTGGCTTCGATTGCCAGGGTCTTCGCCGACCAGAAAGTCAGCGTTGAAAGCGTTATACAGAAAGGCCGGGGGGCACACGCGGAACTCGTCATGGTCTTCCATCCGGTCAAGGAAAAAAGATTCAGGGCGGCGTTGGAAAAAATCACGGAGCTCAACATGGTGAAGTCAGCACCTCGACCGATTCGGGTGGAGGGCGGCGATGAACAACAGCCTTAGGGGAGAAGCCCTTATAGAGAGGTACCGGGATTTTCTTCCCGTGACCGAAAACACACCTGTGATTACTCTTGCCGAGGGCAGCACCCCGCTTCTGCATGCGCCACATCTAAGCAAACAACTTGGACTCAATATCTATCTCAAGCTTGAAGGACTGAACCCGACCGGCAGCTTCAAGGACCGCGGCATGACGCTGGCGGTCTCAAAAGGTATGGAGGAAGGGGCGAGCGCCGTGATTTGCGCCTCTACCGGCAATACTTCCGCTGCCGCGGCCGCCTATGCCGCCAAGGCCGGTATCAGTTGTATTGTGATCATACCCGAGGGCAAGATCGCCGCCGGTAAACTGGCGCAGGCGATAACGCACGGCGCAAAGGTGCTCTCGGTCGCCGGCAATTTCGACCAGGCGCTGGATATCGTAAGAGAGATCGTGGAGAAGTATCCGGTTCAGCTGGTGAATTCCATCAACCCCTTCCGGCTCGAAGGTCAGAAGACCGGCGCTTTTGAGATAGTTGACGCACTCGGAGAAGCTCCGGACTATCTTGCGATCCCGGTGGGCAATGCCGGCAATATCACGGCCTACTGGAAGGGCTTTAACGAATACAGGGACGCCGGCAGAAATAATGGACTGCCGCGAATGATCGGCTTCCAGTCTGCCGGAGCGGCGCCGCTGGTGCTCGGTCACCCTGTCGAGAATCCCGAGACGGTCGCCACGGCGATCCGAATCGGCAATCCGGCCCGGGGAGACCAGGCCCTGACGGCAGCCAAAGACTCGGATGGTCTTATCGATTCAGTGACCGATGACGAGATCCTGAGCGCCTATCGCCTGGTGGCTTCTGTGGAGGGAACCTTTTGTGAGCCGGCCTCGGCCGCCAGTATCGCCGGTGTTATCAAAAAGAAGGGTGAAGGCATGATACCGGAGGACGCAAGTGTCGTCTGCGTATTGACCGGCCACGGCCTCAAGGATCCCGACACCGCAATCAGCACCGGCCCGAAAGTGACCAGAGTCGCAGCCGACTTCGATCAGGTTGTCAAAATACTCAATTTATAACAATTGATGAAATACATCGTAATGATTCCCGACGGCTCCGCCGACGAACCCCGCGAAGAACTGGGCGGGCTGACTCCGCTACAGGCGGCAGTCACTCCCAATTTTGACCGTCTGGCGCGCCAGGGTACCGTGGGACTGGCATACACAATACCCTCTGGTTTTCCTCCCGGCAGTGATGTTGCCAATATGTGTGTGCTTGGCTATGACCCCCACCTTTATTACACGGGCCGGGCTCCGCTGGAAGCAGCGAGCCTTGATATCGATCTTCCGGGCGACAGCATCGCCTTCCGCTGCAATCTCGTCTATGTTGAAGATGGCGTGATGCGCGACTTCTCGGCCGGGCATATAACCACAGGTGAGGCCGATGAACTGATTTCCTTTCTTGAGGAAAACATCGGTGGCTCGGATGCGACTTTTCATACAGGCTTGAGCTATCGCCATATAATGGTATCCCAGGGAAAGGCGCTGGCGGCGAAATGTACACCGCCACACGACATAACCGGAAAACAAATTGCCGAATTTATGCCGCGGGGAGAAGAGTCGGATTGGGTTGCAGGCCTCATGGAAGCATCCGCGGATCTGTTGGCCGAACATCCCGTGAATCTCAAGCGCGCGAGTGAAGGTAAATCTCCGGCCAACATGATCTGGCTCTGGGGCCAGGGGAAAGCGCCGAGTATGCCCACGCTAACAGAGCGCTTCGGCCTGACAGGCTCGGTCATCTCGGCAGTCGACCTGGTAAAGGGCCTGGGCAAATACGCAGGACTAAAGATCGTAGAGGTCCCCGGCGCAACCGGATGGCTGGATACTGACTACGCAGCCAAGGGACGCTACGCGCTCAAGGAGCTGGAAGATGTGGACTTCATCTATGTGCATGTAGAGGCTCCCGATGAAGCTTCTCACTCCGGCGACACCGAGGCCAAAGTGAACGCCATCGAGCGTTTCGACGCGGAACTGGTGGGAACAATCCTTGAAGGCATATCCGAGTGGCCCGAGCATAAACTCCTGATCGTGCCCGACCATGCAACGCCGATTTCAATAAAGACACA
The DNA here is from genome assembly GCA_041660545.1 of Thermoleophilia bacterium. Taxonomy (GTDB): domain Bacteria; phylum Actinomycetota; class Thermoleophilia; order BMS3ABIN01; family BMS3ABIN01; genus JBAZWE01. The sequence goes on along the minus strand of JBAZWE010000041.1, from coordinate 5,585 downwards.
CAACGATGAGCCGGTCCCATTCCTTGTTTATGAACCAGGACAAGCAGGCGAGAGCGGCTATTCATTCGATGAAAAATCCGCTGCCGGCGGCAAGATTGTCTTCGAGCAGGGCTGGAAGCTGATGGAGTGGTTTCTGGAAAAATAATCAGCGGGGACTTAAGCCCTACGTTAAGTCCCCGCCGTGCCTCCCCACTACCGCGACCCCGCCCTTCCAGGCGGAAAAACCCGCCCGCGTGCCGCAGTTGTGAGCTTTGTGGTCAATGTGAATTACATTTCTACTTATGCCTCATCTTTCCTTTTTTCAATCCCGGAAAAATCGTGTCGCGACACACGACAGGCAACGGCCGAAATACTTCTAACCGGCTTCACGCAATCTGAGGTTATTTACGGTCATACCTACGTACCCCGCCAAAATCTGAGCCAGCTGTTGCATCTCCTCCAGCTCCTTTTCATCGGACTGACTGCCTTCCTTTGGAAGAATATGCATTACGCCCAATATCGAACCGGTAGCCCTGACTGGTATGCACATATAGGTGAGATCATCTTTTTTATCCGCCGAAAGCTCCGGGTAATCCACAGCTGTTTCTTCACTCACGTGTGGGCAACGCATCCCATGGCCCCCTTGAATAAAGATATGGTTCTGTCCCTGTCGGAGGGACCAGCAATCGTCTGCATTGAATTCCTTCCTGACCGGCGGACTCTCTCCCCACGAACCAGAGACCTTATAAATCTGACTTGACTCGTCAACCAGATAAAGAGCCCCCGAGGCGCCTGGGAAAATATCAGCCGCTGATTGGGCCAATGCCGTACAGGCTTCTTCTACTGTAAGGCAGCTCTGCAAAATCTCGTCAAGCTCGCGAGTCAGACGCTCATCCCTCCTGACCCGCTCGAGTTCATCGGATTTTTCCTGAAACCGGGCTGTGGCCCGCTCCAGCTCTACCAATCTTTTCTCGGCGTCGTCTTCCAGTCTGTCCTTGGCCTTCATAAGGGACTCTTCACTATGCTTGCGGGCCGTGATATCAAGCCACATACCGATGATGTATCCAACCTCCGCCCCTTCAGGTTGCGCCAGGCGCAAAACATCAAGAAACCACTTGTAGGAACCATCCGCCGACCGCCACCGGTATTCATACTCGTGATAACCTTTCTGGAACACTTTGGGCAACTCCTCAAAGACCCGCGGTGCGTCCTCCGGATGGATATGGTCTATCCAGAAGGAAGAATCGGATATCAGGTCGTCAGGCTTGTGGCCGGTAACTATCTCAACGTTACTGCTGACATAAGTGACGCCAAAATCATCTTCAGCTCGGCTCGTATAGAAGATGATAGGCAGGGACTCAAGCAACAGGGACAGCTGCTCACCGGTTCGCCTGAGGGCTACTGCCTGCTCGTCACGCTCACCGCGGGTACGAAGCGCGCTTATTCCATATGAAAGATTACCCGCAAGCCCCATAAGAAGCTCGACTTCCTCAGGATCGAAGGCGTCGGGTTCGGACGCATAGATATTCAGCGAGCCAAAGCTTTCACCGCCGGCGCTTAATGGCAGGGCCACTGTTGATGCATAGCCTCGCGTAAGGGCTTCCTCCCGCCAGGGAAGATATCCTGTGTCCGTCTGCAAATCCCTGACAACACTTGGCTTTCCGCTGCGGATGGCATTGCCGGTGGGACCACGTCCCAGTTCCGATACCTCATCCCAGGAGACCTTTGCCGACTCGAGATAGCCCTTCTCATAGCCGGCAGAAGCCACGGGGCGGACCAATTTCTCGGCCCCCGATTCAACAAAACCCACCCAGACGAAGCGATAACCCCCCACCTCGACTACGGCCTTGCATATGTCGTGCAGTAATTCCGGCTCTCCGGATGCTCCGAATAGCGCGTGATCGGCTGCCATCGAGGTTCTAAGGGCCCGATTTACTGCCTGCAACCGCTCCTCCGCAAGCTTCTTCTCGTCAAGCTCAAGCTGCAACCTCTCGTTGAGGTTCTCCAGCTCTCCGGTTCGCCTGGCGACAATAACTTCGAGTCCATCTGTTGTTTCCTGAAGGGCGTCCTCCGCTCGCTTGCGTCCCGTTATATCGCGGGATATACCCAGTACACCTGAGAACTTTCCTGAAATATCGTCCTTGATCGGCACCATGGACGTGCTCTGCCACGTTAACTGCCCGTCAAAATCGGCCTGACTCTCAAAATTAAGCGGCTTCCCTGTCTTGAACACTTCTCTCAAAGCAAGCTTCTGCTGGTCTGCCATATCCTCTGGAAAGACAACATCCTGTCTATCACCGATTATCTCCTTTGGCTGACTGCCGAGTTTATCCGCCGCGTAATTGTTCAGATATTTTATCTTCCCGTCACGATCCAGAATGAAGATGAAATCCTGTGCCGCCTCTGCGAGAGTACGATAGCGTTCCTCACTTTCGACCAGCGCATCTTCAACCTCGATCCTCTCCACTATCTCAACTTCAAGTTCCCGCCAACGGCGCATGGCAAAAACGCTCAAGGCGGCGGCGAGGATTGCGAGGGCGACGACAAGTTCATCATACTGAAACGGGCTATCTTTAAGCTCTAATGACGCAGCCTCAAAAGAGCTGTGAAGATCCAGAACAGACGTAAGAACGAACGCGAGCGCGAAGAAGAAAAAGACCAGGATCAGATCACGGATAACCTTGAAACTCTTTTGCTGGGTACGTTCGGGGAGAGAGGCTTTAACCAGATCCTTGCCACCTTCGGACTCTTCTATACGATGTTCGCCAGGTACACTCGGCACACCGCCGGATCCGGTGAGAAATTCCTTCCATTTTTTTTTGGGCACGTGCATAAATATGATTTTCCCAATCGAAGCTTCAATTCAAACCGTTTGCTCGCTTTCAGTTGCCGGTTCTATCGGTAAAATCGTACGAAATCAGAAGCGTATGCCTGCGCCCCTGTCGGCCGGACCGGCAAGCCTGGTGTAAAGCTCCAGTAGACCTTTGCGCTTCGGTGGCACTCGGCTTTGCCAATGCGATAGACGGTTTTTGAGAAGGTCTTCGGCCTCATCGGCGGTTTTATTACCTGCCCTTGTACCCACAAGATCAAGCTCGCCTGTCTCCAGGTTAACCCGAATCAGATCACCGTTTTCGATTACCGCAATCGGTCCGCCCACAGCTGCCTCGGGAGATATATGCCCGATACATGGACCTCTTGTTGCTCCCGAAAATCGTCCGTCAGTCAATAAAAGCACGCCTTCATTCAACTCAGGGTCAGAGGCCAGCGCGGCTGTCAGATAGAACATCTCAGGCATACCAGTCGCCCTCGGCCCCTCGTAACGTACGATGACAGCGTCACCCGCTCTGATTTCGCCAGAAAACACGGCATCCAGCGCCGCCTGCTGACCATCAAAGACTCTGGCGCTGCCGGTAAACATCATCATTCCCGGGACAACTGCCGAGCGTTTACAGACAGCCCAATTCGGAGCAATGTTGCCGGACAGCACGACGAGGCTACCCCGCTCCTTGAGGGGGTTTGAAACAGGCCGGATGACATCTCGCAAGCCAAGGTTTAAATGATCAAGATGCTCGGTCCGCTCCTTAAAAATTCCATCCATACTCAGTTTTTCCAGGTTCTCACCCACGCTTGCCCCGGTTACCGTCATTACATCGGGACTGATAAACTTTTTAACCTCCTGCATCAGCCGCGGCACACCTCCGGCATGCCAGAAAATATCGGCCGTATGCGCGCCGGATGGCCGCAGGTTTGATATCCATGGCACCCTGGAGTTAATCTCGTTGACCTTTTTCCAGGAAAAAACGATCCCCAACTCATCGGCCAGCGCCGCAAGATGAAGCATTGCGTTCGTGGAACCGCCCAGTGCCGCGTGCACTACAAGCGCATTCTCGATCGCTGCCGGCGTTATTATCTGCTCTGGACATATTCCATCTGAAATAAGCCCGGCTGCACGCCTGCCGGTATCTTGCGCCAGCCTTTCATGTTCAGGCATCGTCGTCGGACAGCAAGCCGTACCCGGCAATGACAACCCCAGAGCCTCGGTCATGATCTGCATCGTCACGGCGGTACCGACGAAATTACATGCGCCGGGACAGGGCGCCGCGGTAAGACTGTGAAAGCGATATTCTTCCTCGCTTATCTTCCCTCGTCTGAGTCTCGCGTATAATTCACCCATTCGGTCAACAGAGATGTCTCCCGGACCGGTATGCATCACACCGCCGGGCATGAAAATCACGGGTTCGTTTAAACGTGCGGCCGCGATCAGGTGTGCCGGTATCGCCTTGTCACAACTCGATACCGCCACCCAGCCATCAAAATGGCCTGAACGGAAATGCATCTCCGCCGCCATGGCCATCAGCTCACGTGACGCGAGCGAATAACTCATGGCTTCTGTTCCCTGGGCTATTCCGTCACACATGTCCGTGCAGTAATATCGACCCGTCGCCAGACCAGCCGCCCTGGCGCCCTCGCTGACCAGTTCGGCCAGAGCCGGCAGATGCACGCTGCCAGGATGCGAATCACCACCTGAGCTTTCGACCAGGAGCCAGGGCTTGGCCAGATCATCCGGTTCCCAGCCACAGCCTATCCTTAGCGGATCGACCTCCGGCCCCCATCGCATCAGCTGACTATGAAGCTTGTGTGAAATCATGTTGTTCACCGTTACATCGATAAATTGGAAATTCCATCGAAACCCACACTCCCGCCCAAAGTATAGACCCGACAGGCCTGGCTCAAAAGAGCAATTTGACCAGGGTATGAAAAATTGGATCGTCCTTACATGTGAATTAGCCTGAAATTCGTTTCCGTATGCTAGAATACGCCAATCAAATCGACTCTTGACGGCATAATAAATACTTAGATCATTTTGCCAAATTTTAAGCTATAGGACACCATGTCTCCTGACCTGACAAACAGCCGGAAAATAAAAATCGGTGACGAGTATTTTCAGGTACTCGCCGAGGACTCCAGCCGCGTGCTCACCCAGGGTGAGCCATTCGTCATTGTTGATGTAAAAAAGGAGAAGCTGGTCGTAAAAGAGGGCGAGCTTTTCCTCTACAGTGATATCGAGGGAAATGTCGCGCGCGAGGATACATCCGGCCTGGGCCTGTATTTTCAGGATACACGCTTTCTGAGTACATATAACATGACCCTTTTCGGCTCAACGCCGGTGCTTCTTTCATCCACAGCCGATCGTGGTTTTATGAGTCAGATCGAGCTCACAAACGCGGATTTCATGTGCGCCGATGGCACGGTCGTCCCTCAGGAAACAATAAACATCAGACGTATCCGGGTCATCAACAGCAAGATGTATGAGCTTATCCGCATCAAGAACTACAATCATTTCCCGGTAGACATCTCGCTGGAATTCGAATTCGATTCCGATTTTGCCGACATGTTCGAAGTCCGTGGCACCAAGCGCACCAAATATGGCACCCGGCTGGCGCCAAAAGTTACCGAAGATTCAATGCTTCTGGCATATCACGGACTGGATGCCATCCTGCGCAAGACAGACATCAGGCTGGAAACGCCGCCTACCAGCATCGATGGAACTACGGCCGTCTTTAAATTCCTGCTGAAACCCAGTGAGAGGCGCGTGATCAAATACA
>JBAZWE010000040.1:0-15481 GCA_041660545.1 Thermoleophilia bacterium | reverse complement strand
ATCAACCCCATAGTACGGCATATATTGCAATACGGGAACATGGACAGAGGGAACTGGCAACGGTACGGCCAGCGGCGATGGCGCCACCTGGGGCACATCCGACGGCTTATCCCCATGGGTATCACCCGGTGGCGATTTCAATGGATCGTCAGCCGCAACAGCCACCGCGCCCAATTCCACCGCCGCCTGGGTTGATTTCCAGGTCGCCGGCCTCGTTCAGGACTGGGTCAACGGAACAGTGATAAACAATGGAGCGCTGATAAGGAAGACAACAGAGAACGCGGGCGTTACCGACTTTAAAAGTTACCATTCTTCAGACTTAAGTACCGATCCCACGCTGAGACCCAAACTTGTAGTCGAGTATGTCCCGGTCCCTGGCAGCATCAACATAACCGTAAATGAGACATACAACCGTGACGGCTCTCCCGGTTCGGGTTCCGTCAGTTTTGGAAGCGTCAGCCCCGGCACAACTTATTTTGTAGGGAATAGCGCCTCACCCCAATATGCCACCAAGCTGACGATAAAGTCCAACAGCCGGTGGGGTCTTAAAGTGGCTGCCTCCAGTGATCTGGAACAGACAAACCCGGCCAACTACATATATGTATCCAATCTTGCCTGGAAACATGACGCCGAAGGTCCGGGCGCCTGGCGGGGATTGATGAAGTCTCCAGATGAAACCGTCATATCAACCGGAGAAGCGGCTACCAACGGTCTATCATACTTCTTCGATTATCGCCTGACCCTTCCGGAGTTATCGGTTTCCGGAAGTTATTCGGTGCCGCTTATCTACACCGCTTACCCTGAATAGAAGCAGCTATAAAAAAGCTGCATCAGCTGCTGCCTGACTGCCCGCAATAACTAGTCAAGTACAAAGTAAGTGGTAACCCCGGATGCACGGTCCTCGACCTGAATTACCTCGTTTGAGCCAGACGTCACGCCATTAGCGGATACTGCTATGGAGTCACATACTTCGAGGTTGACTCGAAAAGCGGCTGAATTCGACGCCAGAGCACTTTGCCCAAAAGAAGACAATATGACGCCAAACATCAGCGATGCGAGAAGTGAATATTTTTTACGTGTCAGCATTGCGGGAAAAATATTTTTCTCCGTCGTCGTAACTGCTCTAAGCCAAAAAAAGCATAGTTACCGTAGCATGAAGAAGAATTTTTGTATATCGGAGGACGGAAGGAAGGGAATGCTAAAGTGGTTGCAACATATCGTCGATGATGCCCACTTCAGCCAGTAGACCGGCTATCTGAGCCGCGCTTCTGGCTTCCTGGAGTTCATGACGAGCCTGTGCAAGGTTACCATCGCCAATAAAGGCTCTGGCAAGATCAAGTTCATTATTAATAAGGTCTCTTACAAGCTCCTGGGTCTCCGGATCGGCGAGATTGATTACTCTCGCATCCTCGGTAGAGGGAAACAATACATTGAGTTCGATCAGTCTGCTCGGCGGTCTTTCTGTTTCAGCCGCGGCTGGAGCTTCCTTTTCTGGCTTGGGAGCATGCTCCACGATAACACCCGTGCCTTTGCTCCGCAGCTCCTCGAGTTCTGTTTTCAGCTCACGCCGACCGCTCCTCCTTCTGTGTACGAGGAGAGATATGAGTAGAATGAAAATTATAAGCAACGCGATAACTGCTAGGACGATTTTCCACGGCATTGCCCATAAGTTTTGAGAGGTGATTACCTGTTGACCATCTGATCCAAATGTAATCTCAGCTCTGACGGTATAGCGGCCAAACAGGTAATGCTGATCCCATTCAACGAGGTTTCGTCGTGACGATTCAGGTAAGACTACCCACTCCTTAACAGGAATCTCTGCCACCGTTTGCCCAAGAAAGTTTGAAATAATAATGCGTCCGGCCGGCTTCAGGTGTACGTTGCCCGTGTTGTTGAAAACCAGACCAATTTCCATGGGGCCATACTCGGCGAAAGTTGGTGCTTCAGGCGGGCTGAGATAGCCGTCTTCCACTACATCGCCTGAGACGGTTATTAGAAAAAGGCAACCGACGCGGCTGGTTACGCTGATGGCGGAGCCCTGTTCGTCGGTCGTGTCCATATCCGAGGATGAAAACAGGGCCGCATAATGGCCTCCGGGTTCAGCCCCCCGGGGTACGGATATTTTTGCCCTGAAGGTAACCGTCTCCCCCTGATTCAGAACAATACTGCCCAGTTCTGGCTCGATCCAGCGGCGCGCACCCCAGTTGCTATCCTCGTCTCCCATGAAAACCGTTGCCTGTGCAGGATCGTCTGAACCTTCAAAATCCTCCACGGAAAATTCTATGGTTTGGGTATTACCGGTCCTGTTAGCGACCATAATGTCCTGCGAGGAAGTCTCTCCAGGTTTCATTTTAAGATCATATTTTGTCGGTGAAACAACAAGCTGGCCGGTCACCTGGTCCGGGTGTTTCTCGACCGTGTATGCGTGAGCATCGGTTGTGAGAAAGCCGCAAATGATCATAAAGATTATTAAACTTGAGGCAAATGAGAAAAATCTACACAACATGGAAACATCATGCGTTATCAAGGGCATTGCCCTTGAGTAATTAAGTGTTTCATTTTTTGCATTGGGTGATGAGATGGCGTCCACCATATGAAGTTGCTCCGACTCGAGTTCTAATCTTCGATTATTCAGCCTGGTTTCCTGCATTGGCCGGATCGCGGCTGCAAAAGAATAGTATACGAAAAAAGACTGAAGCCCTCCTGCGTAGAGGGCTTCAGCCAAGTTTTGCGTTTGACGTGTTGCTATGTGGTTTTTATACAATCAAAGCGTAGTTGCTGTGACTGTCAGGTTAGCGGAGTAGGCTCCGCTGGCCTGCAGGTGGCTGGCGCCGACCTCGGCCTTGAAGTTAATTGTCGTATTTTCACCTGCCGTTTCGTTAGATGAATTGCGAACCTGAATCGGGGTCGCCCCGGTAAAACCCTGATAATTGCTCGTGCCGTTTACGCTGAAACCAAATGCTGACTGTGCCGCCGGTACGGACCAGACACCCGCGCCGCTATAGTCTGTGAAAGCATCGGAGCCTTTTGTCATGGCTGGCGAACCGGTGGCCGCTACTTCCAGTTTGTAACCGTTGTCATTATTCGTAGAAACCTGCCAGGTCGCATTGCTTTCGGAGGAGCCACCCGCACCTGCTATCGCTGCTAATGTGACGTCTCCAGGATTACTGATAGAAATATAATCGTTCACCTGAACATTCACCGTCACTGGGTCGGAAACCGGCGTAGCTCCGTAAACAGCCGAGGCTAGTACCAGAACCAGAACCAGTGTTGTAACGGAAAGAATTGCCACTTTTGCTGTGAATCGCATCAAACAACCCCCTTGTCATTTTGGCCTTCCAACCTTTGCAGGTGGAAGATGTACTGACTTCATCCCTAGTGCCCGTTGCATCTAAAAAAAACTCAATCACTTTGAAAATACCAAAGCAAATGAGCCTTTTACTCGCCGGTTTGGTCAAAAAAATTGCCCAGTTCCCAAAACCTAAGAGCTTGCGTTCAAAAGCTTCGGCAGCTGGGCTATCTTCGTGAGACCCCTGGCTTTGCGCCCCCGTCTCGCGGCGGGTTTGCCGTTTCGTGTTAGTGCATTTGCAGAAATATCGACCGGACCAAACAAAACCTTTAGCATATACTTAGTACTTTTTTAGAACTGTGGTAGAGTTAATTTTGCGATGTACCCTGAGCTTTATTCCATAGGACCATTTACCATTCACACATTCGGCCTCATGATGGCGCTTGGCTTCGTGGCGGCCGGGATTGTGGTTCATCATGAGTTCAAGCGCAAAGGTCTGAACCCGGAACAGGTCTATTGGCTGTTAATGGCCGCGGCCGTCGGAGGATTGGCCGGCAGCAAGATTCACTACCTGTTGATCCACTCCGAGGAGCTTGCCAACGATCCACTGTCGTCGGCTTTCAGTGGAGCCGGCCTTGTATGGTACGGCGGTTTTATCGGAGGCTTTCTGGCGGTCCTGCTGGTGGTGCTTTTCCTTAAGCTTCCCCGTGCCAAAGTTGCAGACTGTTGTGCTCCGGCGCTTGCCATAGGCTATGCTTTCGGTCGAATGGGCTGCTTTCTGAATGGGGACGACTACGGGAGACCCTCGGATCTTCCATGGGCTATGGAATTCCGTGACGGATCGCCACCTACACCGCCTGGAGTGAGTGTGCAGCCCACTCAACTCTACGAATCATTTTCCTCGATATTGATATTTGCTGTCCTCATATATCTGAGACCGAGACTGAAGCGTGACTGGTCTATCGCACTTGCATACCTGATGATGGCCGGGGTGGAACGATTCCTGGTGGAATATGTGCGCTTCCAGCGTTCAGGTCAGTCACAACAGCAGATACTCGCTCTTACCACGGCTATAATCGCCGGGATCGCCTTTATCTGGATACAGATGCGGCCCGCCTCGGACAGCTAGCCATTCTTTGATAGTGTATGACCCTGTGCTATATTGGAATGAACCTTCATTTAGAGCGGTATATAAAAGTTTTTGGAAATATTAAACATTCATCTTACGTCTCACGGGTTGCCAATACTTCAGCCTCTGTTATTCACGTTCCCCGGTATTCCTGACTAGATTGGCATTAAGTGTATATTCCGGAAACAATTACCGAGCTTACTTTTATTTCATTCGTTGCGACCTTTATTGCTGGTTTTGCGGCTTTTCTCTCTCCCTGTGTGCTTCCGTTACTGCCTGGCTATCTCTCATATGTGTCCGGCGTCAGTGTGGATCAACTGGGAACTCAAACACGAAAGGTGGCGATCGCCAGCCTGGCCTTCGTCATCGGTTTTCTAATTTTCTTCACACTTCAGGGGGCTGCCGCCGGGCTTGCGGGTAGTGAGCTTGGCGCATTTCTTTCATCAAGAATTCTGAAAGTGATCGCTGGTATATTTCTCATTGCCTTCGGCTTCTTCATTCTCGGTGAAGCACTTCGTGAACGTTCCAAAAAAGAAAAAGTATACCTGCTGGTCCTGGTCGCTGCGCTGGAAGTGGTGTTTATCATTTTTCAATCATCACCATTCGATCTGCAATCGGTTGTAGCCTTGATAGCGATCGGCGCTTTTGAGCTTGGTATTTTTACCCTGGGCATGTTTCCGGTAGCGTTTGTTCAGCAGGAGAAGAGGCTTCGCTTGATGAAGAAGCCCGCCAGTCTGGTCAGTGTAATGCTGGCCGGGATGCTCTTTTCCATAGGCATCGGACCTTGCACCGGGCCTCTGCTCGGTACGTCCCTGACGCTGGCAGCAAGCACACAGGACCCCGTCGCGGGTGCCAGTCTGCTATTCTTCTATGCCCTGGGAATGGGTTTACCGTTTGTGGTCTCCGGTGTTCTCTTTACAAAACTGATAGGTACTTTCTCTTTTATGAAAAGGCATTTTGACGCAATTAAGATCGCATCAGGAGCAATCCTTGTTATTTTTGGTCTGCTTCTTGCGTCGGGCGAACTCGATGTAATCAGCGGCTGGCTACTGCAAAGAGTGCCTGACTGGGCTCCCTCTCTCTGATACGCGCATACTTTCATGTTGAAGAATACAGCCAGTAACTGCTAGTATGAGTTGGAATAGATTATCCCGCCTGAAGCTACGCGCCCTCCTTGTCGCATCTATTTTTTATTTTCGAAGGAGCTTGCTTGCCGGGCCAGACATGGAAAGAATATGGATATAGAAGTTAAAGATATGGAGTCACCCGGTCGCGTCAACGAGGAAGAGAGTTGGACCGCGCGTGACATTATCCTGGTGATTGCGGCTTTTGGGCTGATTATATTGCTGTCAATCGGAGGCTTCCTTTTTTACCAGAGCACAAAGCCACCGACTGTTACAGAAGGCGTTCAGGCTCCGGATTTTACATATCCCTTATATGGTGGCGGTGATGCTACTCTGTCCGACTTTCGGGGTAAGGTTGTACTTGTAAATATCTGGAATACGACATGCCTGGAGTGCAAGAAGGAAATGCCATACATGCAAAGGGAATACGAGACATTTAAAAACAAGCCTTTTGAAATCCTGGCAATAAGCACTGACGGGGATGGGGCAAAAGTAATTGAGCCATTCCTTAAACAGCTTGTTGAGTATGTTGATAAAAAATCCGTGCCGGTAAAGCTGACTTTCCCTATACTGATGGATACGAAGGACGAGGTTGCAAGCACTTATCAGACTATTAAATATCCTGAGAGTTTCATTTTGGACAAGGACGGAAAAGTGGTAAAAATCACAATCGGTCCCCTTACTCCGGATGACTTTTCACTAATCAACGAATTGATCGAGAGCAAATGAAAAATAATCTGAAATGGCTGTTGCTTATTCCGGCCGCGGTGCTTGTGGCCGTGGTAATGATTATATTTATCCCAAGGATATTCAGCTCAGACAGCGGCTCTTCTGGAAATGGTGACGATTCATCCAAGCCCAAACAGGGTCAGGCCAGCGAACAGGAAATCACCGATATCCAGAAGCGGATCGATGCGGCGACGGAGCTGATAGCAGCAAATCCTGCCGACGCTGAAGCCATCAAGGAGCTGGGAACCAGTTACTATGACCTCGGCACGGTTCAGTCCGGCGGTGAAGATTACAATGCGTCGCTTCGGAGTTTTAAGAGTGCGATAGAGCAGTTTAGAAAGTACCTTAGCTTAAGGCCGCAAGACCCGGAAGTCCGTACCGATCTCGGATTGGCCTATGTCGATATGGGTCTCATAGACCTCGGAGTGCGTGAGCTTGAGACGGCAACCGTTACCGCTCCAACAAACCAGCGCGCATGGCATTCTTTCGGCTGGGCTTTAAGCCAAGAGGGGAAAGTTCCTGAGGCAAGGGAAGCATGGCAGAAATCCTATAGTTTGAACCCGACCTCAACCATTGGTCAGGAGTCCAAATCGTTCCTTGATCAAACAGCGCAGAATCAGTCGCTTGGTTCACAAAGCCCCTGAGGCTGATTAAGGCTTAAAAGGTGGCAAAGGTGGCAAAAAAAGAGACGGCCATGGGGCCGTCTCTTTTGGTTTCTGAGATATATTTGTCTGGAATCAGGCGCTCTCCCGCAGATGCTGGGTCTCATGCTGCTCCTTGAGCCTCGCCAGAGTATTGGCTTCTATCTGCCTGATTCGCTCGCGTGTGACGCCGAAGCGGCGACCGATCTGCTCGAGTGTGCGTGGATGTTCTCCATTTAGCCCGTATCGTAACTCCAGGATCTTCCTTTCACGATGGGGAAGCGAGTCCAGAACCTTATTCAGGTCATCTTTCTTGATCTCCAGCATCGCAGCGTCCAGGGGACGTGGAGTACCCTCGTCCTCGAGGAAATCTCCCAGTTCAGCTTCTTCCTCGTCACCAACAGGCTTTTCAAGGCTGACGGGACTCTGGGATATCTTTATCAGGTGCTGAACCTTGTCGACCGAGGTATCCATGACCTTTGCGATTTCTTCCGGCGTGGGTTCTCTGCCAAAATCCTGCACAAGCTGTCTCTTGGCCCTCACCAGATGGTTGAGTTTCTCAACCATATGAACCGGAATACGGATAGTGCGCGCCTGATCTGCAATCGCGCGGGTAACCGCCTGGCGAATCCACCAAGTGGCATAAGTCGAGAATTTGTAGCCCCGTCGATAATCGAATTTTTCAACGGCGCGGATAAGACCCAGGTTACCTTCCTGAATAAGGTCAAGGAAAGAAAGACCCCGGCCAAGATAGCGCTTGGCTATGCTGACTACAAGCCGCAGGTTGGCTTCTACCAGGCGGCTTTTGGCTTCCATGTCACCGCGCTCCATGCGCTTGGCCAGCGAAACTTCTTCAGCCGCGGAAAGCAGAGGAATACGGCCGATATCACGAAGATACATCCGGAGGGAATCATCCGTGGCAGCCACTGGCCGCTCAACGGGTGCCTCGACTTCCGGTTCCGCTACGGGCTCAAGTTCGCCTTCCGGCTCATCCCCGTGCTCCAGTATGTCAATGCCAACATCAGCAATGCGAGAGTAGATCTCTTCTATTTGCTCCGTTGTGAGATCCGCTTCCTGAAGGGCATCAGCAATATCGTCAAGGGTTAGAAATCCCTTTTCCTGGCCTTGAGTTATTAGATTTTGAGTCAATTCGTTTGGCAGCTCTGTCATTGATTTCACTTTAATTTATCTTTCTATTTATAATTGTCTTATCCTCTTTTTGCCCGATTTCGCCAAATTCCAAGCGGCCATTGTATCACAGTCAACACATGCTTGCTCCCCACCGACCAGCGGCTCACCATAATGATTATCGGCGGGAAGCTAGACAATCCACGGGGGGAACCACGGATAAGTGCTATTATTTAATCCCCCGCAAATGGCAGGTTTAAACACTCGCAGGCTGTTTGGTGCGCTCAGTCTTGGCCCAGGAACTCTCACCTCGGGCAAGGCGGAAGATTGCGATGCAGCCGGCTACAAACCATACATAATAAACGACTGTAAAGATATGAGCGCGGATAATAGCGCGCAAAAGGCCCACATTACCGTCTTCTTTCCAGTAAATTACAGTGAGAACAGGCAGTGGGCCAAAGGAAAGCAGATATAAAAGCAACAGATAGGGCCAGAAACCACCATAGAATAGGTCACCAACGGAAGCAGCCCCGGTCCCAAGTACGAAAAACGCCCCCAGCAGGAACAGGAATGTCGCGGGGAAGAACAAGAAAACCATCGTGATGCCCAAAAGGTAGTAGACCGTATCTATCCGTGTCGATAAACGCAGTTCGCTCTTCAGTATGCCAGGGATGTGAATCCAGCAGGTGACATGTCCCTGAAACCAGCGGGAACGCTGACGCACAAGCGCCTTTAGATTTGTTACTGCCTGCTGGCTACAAACGTGTTTCCGGCGAAATGGTTGTCCCAACCATTGAGCATGAGTTTGATGCCGATATCCAGATCCTCTGTTAGACAATCCGACCAGGGCTTGTCTCCAAGGGTTTTTAGCGCCGACAGCCGAACGAACTGTCCATTGCCACCCAGTCCGACACTTCCTATGCGTTCGCGGCCTCTCTGGAAAATACGGTTAAATGTCAGGAACTCAAACTGTTGCCACCGGGTAAGTATGTTTACGTCATCGTTGAATATACGCACGCTTGCCTGTACCGCACCTGTATTTGGATTTACAAAGTATGGCGTTACCGCTTTGATAATATTTTGTTTAACCTGGCCATCAGCATCCAGTACCGCGAGTATTATGTGATTGTCACCCCAGGTTTCGGCCAAATCCGATTTCTTGATATGTTCGTATGCATGATTTAAAACGTGTCCCTTCCCCTGCCTTGCGATCTCGGGCGAACGATTAACAAGGATGCAGCGGTCAGATTCATATTCCCTGACGATTTCGGCGGTGCGGTCATCAGAGTTGTCATTCATTACCATCACTCGCACATTTTCATCTGGTAGTGAAAGCAGCCGGTCGAGCGTCGCGCCGATGACTAGCTCTTCGTTGAGGGCCGGTATCACAAAAATGAACTGCAATATAGGATGACTGAAAAGGTCCGGGTCTCGCACCTTGCGGCCCAGACCAAAAATCAACGCATAATAGATAAGAAGGATTGCGCCTGTAAGCGACATCCAGCTCAAACCAGGTGTTCCCTGCGCTTCGACGATCTGTTTCATATTAGAAACCCAGGACTGGAAATCATCTTTTTTCGACATTTCCACCGGCAGAAACTGTCTGTTGTCGGTCAAGGAAGCCAGCGATACATATTCAAAACCGTCCCGTCGCACCTCTGTCGTCAGCTCTTTGAGCAGCGCCAGGTCCATGAAGGGATGGAAGAAGGCGCTTGCCATGCCGTCCCTGACAGAAATCAGTTCGCCCGTCTGGGGTACCTGTGGCTCAATGCCCGCATCTTCCTTGATGCGAACATAACCCATCGTTTCCGGGATGACTTTCTGACCGGAAGGATTGGTTTCAAGAATATAAGGATAAAAATTCTGCCCGCGCCGGCCATAGCTGACGGGAAAATAACGCGCTATTACCTCCTGGGTAAAATCGGATGAAGTGTAGTGAGGCGTTTCCCATGCGATTGGATAGATGCCATTATCCCAGCATTCCTGTTGCGCCGCCTGCAAGCGGCCCTTGATCCAGCCTTCGGATTCAGCTCGCGGCGCCCGGTCTTCAGATCCACGCCAGAATTCGTAGTCAACAGCGGATTCTCCGACATACTGATGGGTGTAGCCGTGAAGGACGATTGAAGCGCCCTTCTCCTGCATATAATTAATAGTGTCAATAAATCCGGGGCTGTCGGACATTGTAACCCTCTCGCCGGAGAAAGGATTTTCATATACCGGGATAAGCGCTACCGAGAAGGGGATCTTTTCAGAATATAGATAGTCGGCGATGGCGCGAAGTTTGTCCTGCTGAACTTTGGGATGGACGTCTTCGATGCGTATCAGTGCAAGATGGCTGACTGGATGGTTTGTGACACCAACCATATCGTGTAGCAAATCAGCCAGGGTCAGATAGCTGCTGTACTGGGTCGTGTCCTCGAGGGGCACATCTGCTACGAGCCACAGGTTTCCACCCTGGACTACATAGGGAGCGCTTGTGCTTTTCCCCGTCATCATTGCGCGTACTGTCGCGACATTGGGATTTGTGACCGTTACGATATCAGCTTCGGAACCGTTTCTGGTCATACTCCTGCCGTTGTATTCAACGTTGGTAAATCCACCCAATGTGCTATCCGATGCGGTAAATCCATATCGATCCATCGACCGGCCACGGGCAAACTGGTTGAAGCCGAAACCTATCCAAATCAAGGGCTTGCGGGTTTGCTCAAAATCGTCAAGGATCTCAGCGCGGATTTTGGTATTGTCCTGCTTGACGAAGAAAGTCAGATCAAAGTCCTGCAGGTTGCCCGCGGTATACTCTGAGGTGGAAATTACTTCTGCGGGAATAGAAAAGTGGCCCAGGAGTTCCTCCAGAACCACTGCTTCATCGTTGGCATTATCACTAATAATTATAGCGGTCTTAGCTTTGCTGCCTTCAGTATCCGGCTTAGGTACTTCAGTATCACCGTATGCATCAGTAATTATGAAAGGGGCAAACACCGCCAACAGAAGCGAAACAGCAACCAGTCGTCTCGTCTTCCGCAAACTGCTCAGCCTCGATCTCTCCTCATTCTCATCAGGGAACCCACTATGACGCATGTGACAGCCACCACGGCATAGAGACCAATGGCTACTCCAGTAACCGGTAATAGAACTCCATACATTTACAACACCCCCTTCATCAGAACATCAGGCCCAGCTTCAAAAAGAATCTTGTTTTTGCAAAAATATCCATATCGAATTTAACTTCCATCGACATTTAAATAAGTTTCTTGTAGTTCATTCTTCTTATCGTCATCTTCGGAGGGGCCATTGACCTCTTCATATGTCTTTATATCGACGTTCAGTTGTAATCTCATCTCACTAGCTGTCTCTGCCTGATCCTGTTCTCTTCGGTCGCTTTCGCGGCGCCGGTTGAGTGGCCCGGCAAGACGTTCCATCAGACGGTCAGCAGTTCTGCGTGCCTGCGCTTCGTTGGCTCCAGGGAGAACAAGCACAAGACGTTTTCCTTCGAGAGCTGCGGCTGTATCTGATTTTCTCAGGCCTCTAGTAATTGTCTTTACTGCATTTGCAAATTGATCGCTATCTGTTTTCTCAAGGTTAAACGTAGCCACCGAGACTCTTTGACGTTCTTTCCTTGCGCGTTTGACACGCTCATCAAGTTGCCGGTAAAAGAGCTCATCGCTAATGGGTCCTACGTATGTCTGGTCACCTGTGACCATTTCAACCATACCACTCACAAATGGATCGGGTGGAATTGCCTGAAGTCCATTTACATATTCTATTGCACCGATGATTCTCGCCGCGGCCTCACCGTCACCATACGGGCTTAAACCCTGGGTCATTGAAGCATACACACTCTTGTCGGTCAGCAATTCCGATGCCGCTGCGAAAATCGCGCGTCTTGATGTACCAATGATTTTTGCCAGACCGGCCTGAACCGCCTCCGGCCTTTCCGTCATATCTCTCAGCACCAATACAGGTTTTGCCAGTGCGGGTGCTTCCTCCTGCAGGCCACCTGAATCAGTCATCACCATGTATGCGCGTGAAATCAAATTGGCCATGTCCAGGTAATTAAGCGGTTCCACCAAGTGGATTCTTTCGTGATCACCCAGTATGGAATGCACCGGAACATTGACCTTTGGATTTCTGTGAACTGAAAATACTACCTCAACATCAGTAAACTTGTCTACCAGCTCAAGAATACCATTGCAAATATTGCGAAGCGGCTCACCGAAATTCTCCCGTCTGTGCGAGGTGACTACAATGAGACGCTTGCCATTTTTCCCGACATCCTCAAGCTCTTTATTTACGAATTTGTGGTCCTGATTCACCACTTCGTACAGGGCGTCAATCACGGTATTACCGGTAATGAAGAGTTTCTCTTCAGCTACACCTTCGCGTCGCAAGGCATCCCAGGCGGAGAGCGTTGGGACAAAATGCAGGTCTGTAAGTTGGGTGATCAGGGAACGATTAATCTCCTCTGGAAAAGGTCTGAATTTATCGTAAGTACGGAGTCCGGCCTCAACGTGGCCGACTGCGGTTTTTTGATAAAAAGCTGCGAGGCATCCAGCAAAGGCCGTGGTCGTATCACCCTGGACCAGCACAAGGTCTGGCTTTTCTATAGATATGATCTCTTCAATACCACGGAGTGAATTAACAGTGACATCGCTGACGGCCTGATTTGGCGCCATGATGTCTAGATTGTAATCAGGGACGATGCCGAACTGGTCAAGAGCTTGACCCAGCATTTCCCGGTGTTGGCCGGTTGTGACAAGCACAGAATTGAAATTCGCCGACTTGTCCAACTTCTGGATTACAGGAGCCAGCTTAATAACTTCGGGTCGAGTCCCGAATATTGTCATTGTCTTTATAGTTTTCACGGCTGGGGACCTCTCCTATTCCCCCTCTCCCTAACTGCCACTCGTATGCCCTGAACAGTAACTTCCACGTTAGTAGCAAGTTCATATTCGCATAAAATAGGCTCACTCCGCAATCGGAATATCTCCTGATTAATACAATCAAAGCGAAGTGACGCGCGACAGGTGGGTTCGGTGTATTTGCCTCCGTTAGCCTCGTTTGTTTAGCCTCACCCTACCCTTCGGCAAAACCGCCGGTAAAGGTGATACCTGTATAGCCGATATTAGTATTGGTCACGTATGTGGCCGGATCTCGGTGCGTGGTTGGTGGGGGAGAAGCCAGTCCCGGGTGAAAAGGGCAAAACTCCGGAAACGGAGTGGCGCAAAGCCAAGGATCTAAGGTCTTCGGACTAGGACAGCCTGGCTGCCGCCTAGGAGGCATGGCTTCAAATGAACGTCCCTCGTTTTGCAACAATTTTTGCAGGCGCCCTGCTTGTGGTGCTTATCCTCGCCGGTACTGCGGTCCCGCAGGCTTCGGCAGCACAATCTTCCAATCTGCAATTGGGTGTCTTTATGCCCAATGCCAACGAACTAAGCAACTTCGAGTCCAGCATCGGACGCCAGACAGACAGCTTCCTGTGGTATCAGGCAGTCGGTGAGCATCTGGATACATATACTCTTGGTCCAATAGCCGCAGCGGGGAAAACGATTCAGATGGCCTGGGAACCACATGATCCCAGTAACCCAGATGGAGTAAACCAGCCGGCATATCGACTCGACAATATAACACGGGGTGACTTCGACAATGATATCCGCCGCTGGGCGCGGGATCTGAAAAATTTTGGTTATCCCGTCATTTTGAGGCCCATGTGTGAGATGAACGGAGACTGGACGAGCTGGAGCGGTACGGTAAACGGGAACCAGCCTGAGGATTATATTCCTGCATGGCGTCACATCCACGACATTTTTGTTCAGGAAGGTGCAACGAACGTCCAGTGGGTCTGGTCGCCGAATCAGGACAATACGCTGGCCGAAGCGCAAAATACCTTCAACACTTATTATCCGGGCGATGCATATGTCGACTACGTCGGCATAAATGGTTACAACTGGGGCACCATGTACAGCTCTCCCAACTGGTCCTCCACCTGGAAGAGTTTCACCGAGACATTCCAATACAATTATGACGTCGCTGTATCGAGGACCAGTAAGTCGGTCATGATCTGTGAGACTGCTTCCACCGAAGTTGGCGCTAACGCGCAGAACGGTGGAAAGGCGCGCTGGATAACCGACGCATTCGCTCAGATCCCAGTAAGGTTCCCCAGAGTTGTAAGTTTGACCTGGTTCAATATAAACAAGGAAACTGACTGGCGTGTGGAGAGTTCTACACAAAGCATGCAGGCGTTCCGTGCTGCTGTCCAGGGTCCGGACGTTGTTGCGCCGACAGTGGCCATAACTTCTCCAGCGCAGGGAGCGACTGTCTCTGGCAACCAGACGGTTAATGTCTCTGCATCCGACGATAGTGGAATTTCAAGGGTCGAGTTGTATGCTGGTGACGCTTTGATAGAAACCAAAACTGGCGCTCCATACAGCTTCATATTCAGCTCGAGAATCGTAGGCGATGGTTTAAATACTCTGACGGCCCGGGCATATGACCTGGCTGGAAATGCTTCAAATGCCGCAGTAGGGATCTCTGTCAATAACAGTAATGATCGTAATTACTACTTTGGCTGGTACGACAACGCTTCACCCGGGGCAATGGCTTGGGTGATTATCAGTAATCCCGAAGCTACCGCACAGCATTCGGAGGTATATATCGGTGGCAGGTTGATGGGGAGTTACGATGTAGGTCCGCAACAAATGGTCACTCCAATGTATTCCGGTGTTATCAATGGTCCGGTGAAAGTAGTTTCCACGACCGGTGGCAAGTTGCTGGTCAGTGAGCGTGTGTTGTGGAATGGCTATTTTTCCGAGCTGGCCGCGGCAACCGAAGATGATCTGTCAGCAGACCAGAATATGGGTTGGTACGATGAGAAGAGCCCAGGTATGCGCGACTGGGTTATTATAGGTAACCAGGGAAACCTGACGGCTGAGGTTGATGTCTTTATCGCGGGTGAGTTGAGGGGCCACTATTCCATCCCGGCCGGGAGCAGGGTTACGCCAGATTACCCCGGAGTGATGAATGGACCGGTTCGTGTTGTATGCACCAACGGCCAACCGCTCAACGTCAGTCAGAGGGTTTTATATGGTCAGGCTTTCAACGAGGTCGGAGCTGTATCAGGCAGCAGGTTGTCTTCAGAATACTTTTTCACCTGGTACGATCAGAAGAGCCCCGGAATGCTCAACTGGATCATAATCGGAAATCAGGGCAGCCTGACCACAGATGTCGATGTTTATGTCGGCGGGCAGCTTATGGGTACCTATACGGTGCCGGCGGGCGGGAGAGCAACACCCAGTTATCCGGGGACGATGAATGGCCCGGTCAGAGTTGTAAGCACAAACGGACAACCGATGATAGTCAGCCAAAGGACGCTTTTCAATAGCTCATTTGAAGAGGTTAGCGGCATGCCACTCGCGGAGCTTTCCGGTGAGGCGTGGTTCCCGTT
>JBAZWE010000039.1:0-15932 GCA_041660545.1 Thermoleophilia bacterium | reverse complement strand
CGTCGATGCGGTCAAGCAGCGAACAGTCGGTGGCCTCTTCGACGAGGCTGGCGCCGGGATCGGTGGAGGGGTCACTAGTATATAACCCGTCCGTATCGGTGAGCAACATCAGCAGGTCCGCCTTTACCAGAATGGCAACCTGGGCGGCCAGAAAATCGTTGTCGCCGTAGCGGATCTCGTCGGCCGAAGTCGTATCGTTCTCATTGATGATCGGGACTATGCCCCAGTCCAGCAGCTTAAGTAGCGTGTTACGCGCATTGAGGTACTGGCTGCGGGCGGCGATGTCATAGGAGGTCAGCAGAACCTGGGCGGTGGTGACTCCGGCGTGGCCGAAAAGCTCGGTGTAGCGGTGATACAGCTGCCCTTGTCCCACGGCCGACGTGGCCTGCAGCTCAACGGTATCGGTTGGGCGTCCCTTGATGGGAAGCAGACCGAGCCCGCAGGAGATCGCTCCCGAAGAGACGACGACCACCCGGTGGCCGTCCCGGGCCAGTATTGCGATCTCGGCAACCAAGGCCTCCATGATATCCTCGCGCAGACGCCCTTTTTCATCAGTAAGGGTGTTACTGCCAATTTTGACTGCAAGCAGGGATGTCAGAGCTTATGTCCCTTCAATTGTCGGGATTTGGAGGCCTGTAGCCATCAGTATATTCTAACCCGGATCTTGACCCAAGGAGACAGGCTCGGCCGGGAAGATCCGGATAACCTAGTTGAACGGTGCGGCAAAAGGGGCGTGATTGTTGGTCTCCACCCTCTGGATGTCAGCTCCCAGGGCCTGCAACTTCTGTTCGAAGTTCTCATAACCCCGGTCAATATGACCGATATGCCTGACCTCGGTAACGCCAGACGCCGCCAGTCCGGCCAGCACCAGGCCGGCTCCGGCTCGCAGGTCCGGACATTCCACGATGGCGCCCTCGAGCCGGCTCTGCCCGTGGACGACCGCGTGATGACCGCTGGTTTGCACGTTGGCGCCCAGGCGGTTGAGTTCATTGACGAAACCAAAGCGGTTCTCAAAAACATTCTCGGTAACGATGCTGTGTCCCTTTGCCAGGGAGAGAAGGACGATCATGGGCGCCTGCAGATCGGTGGGAAAGCCCGGATGTGGCAGTGTGGCGATATCGGTGCTGCTGTAATCCCCGTCACCCTTGCAGCTTACACGGTTGTTGAATTCCTTGATGTCGACGCCGATGGCCCTCAGCTTGCTGATGAATATCTCCAGGTGGAGCGGGTTGATGCCCTCCACCTCGACCTCCCCTGCCGTAACCGCCGCGGCGATCATGTAGGTGCCGGCCTCGACCCTGTCGGGGATAACGGTGTGAGTCGCTCCGGCGAGCTCATCCACGCCGTCGATGATTATCGTATCGGAGCCGGCGCCGCTGATGCTGGCGCCCATGGACGTAAGAAACTTTGCCAGGTCGATAATCTCGGGTTCGCGGGCGGCGCTCTCGATGACGGTGCGGCCGCGCGCCATGCATGCCGCCATCATCACGTTCTCGGTCGCGCCGACGCTGGGATATTCAAGGCTGATGACGTCTCCAGTAAGCCCGTTGGTGGCGACATTGATAAAACCGTGATCCACACTGATGCGGGCGCCGAGCTTTTCAAGAGCAGCGAGATGGAAGTTGATCTGTCTCGGTCCGATGTTACAACCACCGGGCATCGCGACACGGGCCCGGTGAAGTCTGGCCAGAAGCGGTCCCATGACTACGATTGATGCGCGCATCTTGCGCACCAGTTCGTAGGGAGTCGTATGGGAAAGCGGTCCGGACGGATCGATGATGACGCCTTCGGACCCTATGGTCACATCGGCGCCGATCTCCCTGAGCACGTCCGCCATCGTAAAGACGTCCTTGATCATGGGAACGTTGTGTAGAACTGTTTTCTCGGAGGAAAGCAGGGAGGCAGCCATCAGCTTCAGGGCCGAGTTCTTGGCCCCTGAAACCCTGACGCTGCCCACGAGGGGTATCCCACCGGATATGATGAATTTAGCCATCTGAAAGAATGAAGTTGGATGTCATATATATTAAGTGGATCGGACCATTCTAGCATCCGCCACCGTCAACAACATCCGCCTAGGCTTTGCCGGCTACCTTGAGCCGGTTTGCAGCCCTCTTTCTGGATTGTTCGGCCCGATGGGTGTCGACTCCTTCTTCGCCGGCCCTCGCAAGATACTTTTCGGCCCTTTCCAGAGCCTTTTGGGCGCGACTGGTATCGATATCCAAGGCTTTCTCGGCGGTATCGACAAGCAGGAGCAGACGGTCGAACTGAACCTTCATATAACCGTTTCCCACGGCCAGAAACTCCCAGCCGTTGTCACCGGACCTAACCTTCACCCTGGCCTCGCCAGTCACGGTCCGGGACACGATGGGAGCGTGCCGGGGCAGTATGCCCAGCTCGCCCAGCTCGCCGGGGACTACGACCATCTCCACAGTCTCATCCATGGTGAGTCCTTCCGGCGTTACTATTTCACATTTCATGTCTATTGATTCTTCCATATGCGTGACGCTCCTAGGCGGCTTCCTCCTCACCGTCGCCCGCATCTGTCTCTGTCTTGACTGCGGACTCCTGGGCATTCTTGATTACCTCATCGATGCCACCGGCCATGTAGAAGGCCTGCTCCGGAAGATCGTCATGCTTGCCTTCGATAATCTCCTTGAAACCGCGGACAGTCTCCTTGAGCGGCACATAAACGCCGGGGCGGCCGGAGAAAGTCTCAGCCACGTGGAAGGGCTGTGACAGGAAGAACTGCAGCTTGCGGGCACGGGTTACGGTGAGCTTGTCCTCGTCGGATAGCTCGTCCATGCCCAGGATGGCGATGATGTCCTGTAATTCCTTGTAGCGTTGCAGGGTCTCCTGCACACGGGTGGCGACAGCGTAGTGCTCTTCGCCCATGGCCGCCGGCGAGAGGATGCGTGAAGTCGAATCCAGCGGATCCACGGCCGGGTAGATACCCATTTCCGAGATGGCGGGAAAGGACGGTGGTGGCGTCCAGATGCGCGAATGTGTTTGCAGGAGCCGGATCGGTGAGATCGTCAGCCGGGACATATACCGCCTGCACCGACGTGATCGAGCCGTTCTTGGTCGAAGTGATGCGCTCCTGCAGCTCGCCCATCTCCGAGGCCAGCGTCGGCTGGTAACCCACGGCGGAAGGCATGCGTCCCAGCAGGGCCGACACTTCCGAGCCTGCCTGCGAGAAGCGGAAGATATTATCCAGGAAGTAGAGCACGTCCTGTCCCATCTTGTCGCGGAAATACTCGGCCATGGTCAGGGCCGTCAGACCGACGCGCAGACGCGCTCCCGGCGGCTCGTTCATCTGGCCGTAAACAAGGCAGGTCTTGCCGAGAACGCCGGACTCTGTCATCTCCAGATAAAGGTCGTTTCCTTCGCGGGTACGCTCACCCACGCCGGAGACGACTGATACGCCGCCGTGCTCCTTGCCGATGTTGTGGATCAGCTCCATGATAAGAACGGTCTTGCCTACGCCCGCGCCACCGAAGAGGCCGGTCTTGCCGCCCTTGACGTACGGGGCGAGCAGATCGATGACCTTGATGCCGGTCTCAAAAACCTGGTCGGTCGGCTCGAGCTCCTCGAAAGAGGGAGCCTCGCGGTGGATCGACCAGCGCTCGTCCGCCTTGACCTCGCCGAGATCGTCGATGGCCTCGCCGATCACGTTAAAGAGACGACCCAGCGTGGCGTCGCCGACCGGTACCATAATGGCCTCACCCGTATCAACGACCTCGAGGCCGCGGGCTATACCATCGGTGTTATCCATGGCCACGGCGCGCACCTTGTTGTCACCCAGGTGCTGCTGCACCTCGGCCACGAGACGCTTGGTGGTGCCGTCTTCCTGGGGAAGATTGATCTCCAGGGCGTTATAAATGGCCGGCAGCTTCTCCTCGAACTTCACGTCGAGCACCGGACCGATGACTTCGACTATCTTTCCTGTGTTCATAACCTCACCGTTCCTCGTTTACAGTTATATGTCTCAATTCTTCAAACAAAATTCCCGTCATTCTGAGCGCAACGAAGGTTCTGGTGTAAAGATTCTTCGCTTCGCTCAGAATGACAAACGTCACTCTGTTGCAAACCTTATGACAGCGCCTCGGCGCCGCCCACGACTTCCAGTATCTCCTGGGTGATGGCGGCCTGCCTGGCCTTGTTCATCTCCAGCGTCAGCTTATCGACCATCTCCTCCGCGTTCTCCGAGGCGTTACGCATGGCCGTCATGCGTGCCCCGTGCTCGCTGGCGGTCGATTCCAGCAAGGCGCGGTAAATGCCGGTATCAACATAGCTTGGCAGCAACTCGGCGAGAATGGCTTCCGAGGCCGGCTCATAGATGAAGTCTCCCAGGATCTTATGCTCTCCCTCAGTGACAGGCGCGGTCTCGACTACTTCCATGCCCAGCGGCAGGATGATCTGTTCGGTGACCTTCTGCTCCACGGCCGACTTGAAATGGTTGTAAACCAGATGTACCTCGTCGACCTCCCCGGTGACGTATGCCGTCACAATCCGGTGGGCGATATCCGACGCATCCGTATATTTGGGCCGGTCGGTTATTCCCTGAATCGACTCCGTCGCCTTATAACCGCGAAAACGCATGGTGCCGATGCCCTTCTTGCCGACGATGTACCAGACCACTTTCCGTCCCTGCGCTTCCATCTCCTCGGCGAGGAGCAGTCCGTGCCGGATGATGTTGGCGTTGAAGGCGCCGGCCAGTCCGCGGTCTCCGGTGAGTAACACGACCGCAACCGTCTTGATCTCCTCACGCACCTCCAGCAGCGGAAACTGGCTCGTATGCTCGGTGACCCTGGAGACGTCCTGCATCAGCTCGAACATCCGCTCGGCATAAGGGCGCAGAGACTCGATACGGGCCTGGGCACGTCTGAGCCGGGCGCCCGCCACCATCTCCATGGCCTTTGTGGTCTTGCGAGTATTATTGACCGATTTAATCCGGCGCGATATGTCTTTGATATTCGCCAATTGTTTCCTATATATCAGTCAGCGCGAAGCTAGACTGTTACTCCCTGCTCTTCATGGTCGGGGGAGAAGTCTTTCAGGAAGCTCTCAATCGCCGCGCGCAGCTTGGCGTCGGTATCGTCGGAGATATCCTTCTCATCGCGGATAACCGTGAGGATGTCCTGGTGGTCGCTCCTCATGCGGTCGCGCAGGCTTATGTTGAACTCCGGCACGCGATCGACATCGATGCCGTCGAGATAACCCTGGGTCGCCGCGTAGATAACCGCCACCTGCTCTTCAACAGCCATGGGCATGTACTGTCCCTGGTTGAGCGCCACTACCACGCGCTCGCCACGGGCCAGCTGGGCCTGTGTCGTGGCGTCCAGCTCGGAGCCGAACTGCGCGAACGCCTTCAGCGCGTTGTACGTGGCCATATCGAGGCGAAGCTTGCCGGCTACCTTTTTCATGGCCTTGATCTGGGCGTTGCCGCCTACACGGCTGACCGAGATACCAACATTGATGGCGGGTCTGACACCGGAGTAAAATAGGTCCGGCTCCAGGAATATCTGGCCATCGGTGATGGAGATGATATTGGTCGGGATATATGCGGATACGTCACCAGCCTGCGTCTCGACGATCGGCAGAGCCGTGATCGATCCGCCGCCAAGACTGTCGTGCAGTTTGACGGCGCGCTCCAGCAGACGGGAGTGCAGATAGAAGACGTCGCCAGGATACGCTTCGCGTCCCGGCGGGCGCCTGAGCAGCAGCGACATCTGCCGGTAGGCATCCGCGTGCTTGGTAAGGTCGTCATATACGCAGAGGGCGTGCTGGCCCTTGTAGCAGAAATATTCGGCCATGGCGCTGCCGACGAACGGAGCCAGATACTTAAGCGGCGCTCGCTCGGAAGCTGAGGCCATGACGACGATGGTGTAATCCATGGCGCCGGTCTCTTCCAGCTTGGCGACGACGCTTGCCACGTTGGAGGCTTTCTGGCCGATGGCGACATAGATGCAGATTACATCCTGCCCCTTCTGGTTGATGATGGTGTCGACAGCGATAGCTGTCTTGCCGGTGCGGCGGTCACCGATGATAAGTTCGCGCTGGCCGCGGCCGATGGGGATCATCGAGTCGATCGACTTGATGCCCGTCTGCAGCGGTTCGCGTACCGGCTGGCGCTGAAGCACGCCAGGAGCCTTGAACTCAACCGGACGATACTCGGTGGTCTCGATCGGGCCCTTGTCATCAATGGGCCGGCCCAGGGCGTTCACAACGCGTCCGATAAGCGCTTCGCCTACCGGGACACTCATGACCTTGCCGCTCCGCTTGACCAGGTCGCCCTCGGATATCAGACTGTCATCGCCCATGAGCACGGCGCCGACGTTGTCCTCTTCGAGGTTGAGCGCCAGACCTACCACGTCATGGGGAAGCTCGAGCATTTCAGATGCCATGCAGTTTTCCAGGCCGTGGATGCGGGCGATTCCGTCTCCGACTTCGAGGACACGGCCCACCTCCGATACTTCAATTTCAGCCTCGTAGTTCTCAATCTGGCTCTTGAGAACCGCGGTGATTTCTTCAGGACGCAGTTTCAAAGCTATCCTCACTCCCTAAATTGGCTTGGACGAGCCTGGCGCGCAGCTGTTCCAGCTTCGCCTTGAGGCTTCCGTCAACGATAACGTCTCCAAATCTAAGAACCAGCCCGCCAAGGATGCCCGCGTCTACGGTCTCCTTGATCTCGACCTGCTTGCCGGTCGATTCTTCGATCTTCTTCCGAATTCCCGCCCTGGTCGCTTCCGGCAGCTCGATCGCCGAGGTCACCTCGACCTCGACCAGCTGCTTTTCCCGCTTCGTCAGCTTCTGGAACTGGTCGTGCAGATCCACGATCAGGTCAGAGTGCCGCTTGTCGATCATCAGGTTGATGCCGTTCCTGAAGATGGCGTCGCCGCCTTCGGTAACGGTGGCCACGATCTTCTTCTTGGTCAAAGAATCTATCCTGGGATTGAAAAGAACCGCAGTCAGATCTTTTGAACCGTGCATCGCCTCGACGAAAGACGCGAGATCGGAACCGGTGGCTTCAAGAGTGCCCGCGTCGCGGGCGGCCTCGAAAAGAGCCCGGGCATAGACATTCGTTATCTGCTGTTCGCCCAAGCCTACACTCCCCCGGTGCCTAATTTATCGAAATCGACTTCGGACAGGGCTTCGTCAACAAGACGCAGGTGATCCTCTTTGTTCATGCTCTTGGCGGTAACCTTGCCTGCCGCCAGGATAGTGAGATCGGCAACCTGATCCTTGATCTCCTGGATCGCCTTTCTGGTCTCACGCTGGATCTGGGCACGGGCGTCTTCAACCTCTTTGTGCGCCTGCTCCCTCGCCTCGCCGACGATTTCGGTTTTGGTGCTTTCGCCCACCTTGTGGGCGCGATCGATTATCTCCTCAGCCTCGTGCTTGGCTTTGGCGATACTCTCGCGATACTCGGCAAGCAGGCGTTCGGCTTCGAGACGAGTGGCCTCAGCGGCCTTTATACTCGCTTCGATAGCGTCGCGGCGCTTGTCGATCATGTTCTGGATAGGACCGAATGCGAACTTCTTGAGAAAGAAGAACAGGATCAAGAAAGTCACGATGGTCCAAATCGCTAATCCGGGTTCAGGATTTATCATCTTGTTAAGTTAAGCACCTCCCGAAACGGCCTTGTACCGGGGGACACGGATGCTGATAATCGCACCGAATCCCGCATTGACTGGCTTTACGCCAGGCCGCACATTATTAAGCAACAAAAATAAGCAGAATTGAAATAACCAGGGCGTACAGGGCGACCGCCTCGGTGACACCGATACCGATGAACATAGTGGTCCGGATGTCGCCTGAAGCCTCGGGCTGCCTCGCGATACCTTCAACGCTTTTGCCGACGAGATAGCCGATGCCGATGCCTGGGCCCAAGGCGCCAATACCCATGGAGATACCGGCGGCCAGGAGAGCCATTGCTTTATTTTCCATGAAATTACCTCCCTTCTACTTTCAAGATGATAGATACAAAATGCAGCCGGCGATCCTGCGTTAGTGCTCCTGCTGAATCGCTCCGCCGATGTAAACCGCCGACAAAATTGCAAAGATATAAGCCTGGATGGCGGCTACAAAAATCTCGAAGGCGCTAACGGCGAGAACACCCATTTCAATTATTGGCGCCAGGATGACAATCATGGTGATGGAAGACAGCATAAAGATCAGGGAGTAAAACACCAGGATCATTATGTGACCCGCCAGCAGATTGGCAAAGAGCCTTACGCCCAGCGATACGAGACGGAATACCTCACTGACGGTATGGATGAGGAACAATACCGGCTTCAACACCGCCGGAGCCGTACCCGGCACCCAGCCCTTGAAATAGCCGATCGGACCGTTGGCCCTGATCCCCGAAATATGCGTGAACATGAAGGTGAGGAAGGCCAGCGCCACGGTGACGTTGATGTTTGAAGTGGCGGCGTAAGTCGCTATCGTCGGGATGCCGCGATGATCCAGGCCCAGGAAGAACGGCACCAGGCCGATCAGATTGCTGATCAGGACGAAGAGGAAAAGCGACAGGATATATGGAAACCAGGCGGCGGCGATCTTGCCGTGCATTACCGCGCCTACAAGGTTGTCACGGACGTATTCATAAATGGCCTCGAATGCCAGCTGCTTGCGTGTCGGAAGAACCCGGGCCCTGCGGGCGATGATGTAACAGAAAACGCCCACGATGATGGCCGCGATCCACAGATATACGACGGTCTTGCTGATGGACATGTCCACGTGGCCGATCTTGAACTCAAGCGTCTTGCCGCCGATTGTCAGCGGCTCGATCGCTGTTTCGAATTCCTCTGTTGGTGTAAAGCCTCCCGCAGCTTCGCTCACAGCTTGCCTCCCGTCGCCGGAGGGTTCGCGATGGCACGGCCCTTGAGGCCGACGAAGATCTCCACTCCCATGAACAGCGTATAGACGATGAGGAAGCAGATTGCCGTGGCAAGGAATTGATCACGCAGGGTCAGCGCTACTGTTATCAGGGCGAGCGCCAGAAGGCCGAAGCGCAGGAAGAAGCTCATCACGGCGACACCGGCCGCGGCGCTGGTCTTGAGTTTTGTCGCGGCGTTCATGAAAAGCATCGAGACGAAATAATTGACGATGAAAAGGCACGAGGCCAGCAGCCACGGTACTAGCAGAGGACGATGTATCAGTCCGGCTATGACGCCTACCGCAAGAAAAACCATCATCAGCGATGTCAACTTACCAGTGATCGATGCCTCCCGTATCTCAATTTGAGTGCGAACAACTCATATGCTCTTGTAGATTCCATAGAGTCCGGCGGCGAAACCCGCGAAAACTCCCACGATCAGAAAAAGCGGTGTGGTGTGGAGAAGGTAGTCCAAACCCAGCCCGCCGAACGTGCCGAGTGCAACCCCTCCGACCAGGTAGAATGTTATCCATTCCCAGCCGAAAGTGCTCCCCCCTCGACTACCATTCGATTTTGCCTTCTTCTTGTCAGACAAATTAAAAACCGCGTAAGCATAACGCGGCGGTAAAAATTAGTCAAGAGCCCCCGGGGGTATTTTCAGGGCGCGTTTATTTTATCTCAAATGCGGGGTTCGTCTAGCGCGAATCTGTGAAATCTCCAATAAGTAAATCAGATGGATACTTGTGGTGATGGAGCCACTGGCTTATCGCATGTCTATGCCGCGCCGGCTGCGGACCTGCAGGATATCCAGCAGATATATCAGGTAGAGGCTGACTCCGATGACCAGGCCGCCGAGTATTATCGTGACAAATCCTGGAGCGAACCTCATTGAAAGAGCCAGTGAGCTCATCATTGTGCACCAGGCGTATAGGACGAGCACGGCCTTCCTCTGTGAGAAGCCTATGTTGAAAAGCCGGTGGTGCAGGTGCCCGCGGTCCGGCTGGAAGATGTTCTGGTGATTCTTCATACGCCTGAGGATCGTCAGTGAGAGGTCAAAGATCGGCACGCCCATGATCAGCAGCGGGATAACCAGGGTCACGGCGGCAACGCTCTTTAGCACGCCATGCACGGTCACCGCAGCGAGTACGAACCCCAGCAGCATCGAACCGGAGTCGCCCATGAAGATCGACGCCGGGAAAAAGTTGTGCCGCAGAAAGCCCAGGGTGGTGCCGGCGAGGATCGCGGCGAGGATGCCGGCATCGGGCTTGCCCATCGAGATGGCTATGATCGAGAAGGTCCCGGCGGCGATAGCGCAGACGCCGGCGGCCAGCCCGTCCATGCCGTCGATGAAATTGACGATGTTGACAACCGTGACGACCCATAACATGGTCAGGGGGATCGCCAGGGCAGGCGACAGTTCCACCGTTCCGATGAACGGCAGACTGAAATAGTCGATCTGGACGCCGTACCAGACAAGGCAGCCCGCCGCGAGGAACTGTCCGGCGAACTTGACCAGGGGGCCGGTGCTGCGGAAGTCGTCAACGGCGCCCACCAGGGTGATCACCGAAGCGCCGACCAGAACACCTTTCATCTGATTCGTCAAAGGAAGAAAAAGCAGCGCCGGGATGATGAAGCCGAAGTAGATGGCCAGCCCGCCCAGGCGGGGGACCGGGTCCTCGTGGATCTTGCGCTCGTCGGGCTCGTCCATCGCGCCCATCCTGCGGGCGATGTTGCCGACTGTGGGCGTGATTGCGAATACGATTGCCGCGGCGACGAAAAAGGCGACGATCGCCGCGACCCAGTCCTGGAGGACAAACCCCAGGACGGTAGCCAGGTCGAACAACTAGACTCCCATCCGGTGAAGCTTGATGCCGGCCTCTGCAAAGAAACCGGTGGCCAGCTCGTCGGGATAACCCTCGTCGAAATAGACTTCCACGATGCCTGAGTTGATGATCATCTTGGCGCAGAGCACGCAGGGTTGATGAGTGCAGTAGAGCGTCGAGCCTTCGATCTTGACCCCGTGCAGCGCCGCCTGCGCTATCGCGTTCTGCTCGGCGTGAAGCGCCCGGCAGAGTTCGTGCCGCTCGCCCGAGGGGACTTTTAGTTCCTCGCGCAGGCAGCCGACGTCGATGCAGTGGCTGATGCCACGCGGCGCCCCGTTGTAACCGGTTGAAAGCAACCGTTTGTCCTTGACCAGGACCGCACCCACCTGACGCCGCATGCAGGTTGACCTCGTGGCTACCTGCTGGGCGATCTGGAAGAAATATTCATCCCAGGAAGGGCGTTCGATTTTCGGACTGTCGGGGACCGCGGAGAGTGTTTCTTTTTTTGGCTTGTTGCTGTCCATTTGGAGCCTCTCGCGGTTGAATAGGCTGCTATTAAGGGTATCGGTATGGGGGTGGTTTTGCAAGGGACGGGGGGGGTGAGGCGGGAGAGGGAGATTCCACCTTCACTGGGGTCTTCGACAGATGTTACGGCGGAATCTCCCTCTCCCGCCTCGGGTAGGTTAGGAATAAATCGGTGCGTTGCTTTGAGCAAAGAAAAAGGCGGCGCGGGCAAAAGCCCGCGCCGCCTTGTGATTGCGATTTGTCAGTTTAGCACCGTCCCCAGCACCTCGTTGAAGTAGCCGTGCCAGAGGACGCGCTGCGAGGTCATGACGGTGGCGGGCGTGACGTCGCTGCAGCTGCCATCGGGGTTAAAGCTTAATTTGCAGGCTTTGACCTCTACCGGACCACTGCGCAAGAGGAAACGGGGGTGGACAAGCTCGCCGGGTGCAATGGTGCCTGTGGCCGCACCTTCGACCACCGGTGTGGGAAGTACGCCGCCGACGGTAAGCCTGTAATTTACCGGCGCGCTGTCGGTATTGATGATATGCACCCAGTCATAGGTGCCGCCGTCTAACTGGTCATACCAGGTCCAGTGGTAGTCATTGGTGAGCGCTGTCTTCGGATAGCCGGGAACTTCCTCGAAGGAAGGACCCCAGATGGTGCGCTGGGAGGCGATGGACTGACCGAGGGCCGGGTCGGCGTCAGGACAGGTATCGCCAACGAAGGCTGCCTGGCAGGTCTTGACTTCCAGCGGCCCGTTTATGGTGCTGAACCGGGGCGTAACGTTCTTGCCCGCGGCAATGGTTCCCGTGGCCGCACCCTCGATAATCGGAGAGGCCAGCGCTCCCTTGACGGTTATCCGGTAGTAGATGTCATAAAGGTGCGGATTGGCGACAAGCACCCAGTCATATGCTCCGGGAGATACGTTGTCGTACCAGGTCCAGAGGTAGTCGCTGGAGAGCTCGCCGAACGGGATGCCCGGTACTTCGTTAAATGCCTCTGAAGGCGTGCCCATGTTGGTCAGCACCCGCTGGGAGGCGATTGCGGGGACTGGGGTAGAGCCGCCCACGCTATCTGACCATGTTTCTACCTCTACCGGACCGTTCTTTAAGTTAAAGCGGGCGTTGGCACTTCCTTCGGGTATGATGGTGCCCTCGGCCGTGCCTTCCAGTGTGTCTCCGGCGCCCGGTACACTACCAGCGATCTTGATGCGGTAGTAGATAGGCGCGCCACTCGGGTTCGATACCATCACCCAGTCAAACATGCCGGGGCTCTTGTTGTCATACCAGGTCCAGTAGTAGTGGTCGGAGAGCCGCTCCGCATCGGTGCCCAGCACCTCTTCCAGTGAGTTGCCGCCCTTCCAGAGGCTGCGCTGGGAGGCTATGGCCTTCTCACCTGTCACTGAACTTGCCATTACGGATCCGCCGATCATGCCCTTGCCAGCATTCGGCCCCGAGGCGTTATAGAAACGCGCGGGGGCGCTTGCGCCGCCAGCGATGGAGCCGAACGGCGGGCTATCCAGGGAATTAGACATAACGTTGGCCGCTACATGGTAATCGTAGGTAATCGGTGTCGCGCCGGCCGGGTTCGCCATCAGCACCCAGTTCATGGAGCTGAGGTTATCGTACCAAGTCCAGTAATAGTTGCGGCTTGCGATGTTGAAAGTACCAGAGCCGGTGCCGGTATTGCCGGCGACATCCTTGACACTCACAGAGATACCATGGCTGCCTCCGGAAAGGATGTTTGCGGAGCAGCTGATGTGTGTAACTGACTTGGTACAAGCGGTGAGAGCCGCGCCGTCCAGTAAAATGGACGAACTGGCGGCATCGACGCCGGAACCGGAGGACCATTCCGGCACCAGGTCGGCTTCAATCGTCTGCTGGGAACCTCTCATGGATCCGGTGGGCACGATATTGGTGATGGCGGGGGCGATGGTATCAAGTTTGGCCGTAGTGAATTTGTGCGGGGTTTCTTCATTGCCCGCTATATCGGTGGAATAGAATTCTATTGTGATTTCGTCTTCCTGTACTATGGGCACCGTAGTCCCGATGTACCAGCTGCCGTACATGTTGTAAAAGGACCGATAGCAGCCAGATCCGCCGGCATTATCCGAGCAGGAAAGATTGATGTTGAAAGCGGCAGTTTGCCAGCCGCTGGGGCCTGTGGCATTCGTTGTGGGGGCGATGGAATCGGAAAAAGTCTTTATCTGGCGGTGAACCGGCGCGCCCCAGTTTCCCAGGTCATCCACGGCTTTGACATGGAAGTACCAGGTGCCGTCGCCGATGCCGGTGTACGAAGCCGTCACCGCTGTGCCGTCGATCGTCGTGTCAGGATCGGTTCCCGGGTTTTGGTCCAGCACATAAGAGAAACTGCTGGGAGTGAAGCGGAGAACCTGCAGGCCGCCGAGGGAACCATCGGCCACATAAGCGTAATTGCCGACGACGGCAACACCGGAGGCGGTGTGGGCCGTATCATAAGTGCCTTTGAGCACCGGGCTGGCCGGGTTGGCGATATCGATCACATGCAACCCCCCGGTTCCATCCGCCAGATAGGCGTAGTTTCCCGACAGGGCCACCGAGGACGCCGTGCCCGGCGGCTTTATGGAACCAACGAGTTGAGGGCTGGTCTTGGAAGTGACGTCCATTACCATCAGACCATTACTGGTATCCGCTACATATGCGTAGTTCCCAGCAACGGCTACGGCGGCGCTGCCTATACTGGAAGCCGTCACGGTACCCTTGAGTTGCGGGTTTGCGGGATTGGTGACATCAACAATCTGAAAACCGGAATACCAGCTTGCCAGATATGCGTAGTTCCCTGAAACCGCCACGCCCGCTACTATTCCTGGATTGATCGAGCCATAGGGCTGCGGATTCGCCGGATCGTTTACATCAAGAATCTGTAGACCGTTGGAGCGGTCTGCCACGTATGCATACCTGCCTAAGATGGCCACGTTTTTAGAACTTGACGATCCCGTTGCCCACGAGCCTACCTCCTGAGGGGATGACGGACTGGAGATATTGATTATCCGCAAACCGTTGCTGCCGTCGGCCACATAAGCGTAGTTGCCAGAAACCGCCACACCCTCACCGGAGCCAGGCGTATTGAACGAACCCGCGCTCTGCGGGTTTGCCGGGTTGGAGATGTCGATTATTTTCAGCCCGCTGGTTCCATCGACTATATATGCGTAGTTGCCCGAAACCGCCACACCCAGGCCGCCGCCCGAAATGCCGCAACACGTACCTAGTAATTCCACTGTGGATGAATTCCAGGAAAAAGATGGGTTGTGGTCGGCATATGCCGTGTTTTCATCGGGATGGGTCGGCGAGGCCAGATCGGTGACCGTGGGACCTGTGGTGTCGATCTGTACCCGAACAGTTGATGGGTCGCCCCAGCCAAGCAACAACATATTAGCTTTTACATGGAAGTACCAGGTGCCATCGGCAACCCCGGCAAACGGGGCATAGGCGGACGCAGTGTCCGGCGTATCATCGGGGACAGTCGCAGGGTTCTGGTCAAACTCATAGGAGTAGCTTGACCCGCTCGGCGCCCAGGTGAAATCTGGAGCGGAGTTCGAGTACCATGCGTTCTGATCAGGGTGTGA
The DNA here is from genome assembly GCA_041660545.1 of Thermoleophilia bacterium. Classification (GTDB taxonomy): domain Bacteria; phylum Actinomycetota; class Thermoleophilia; order BMS3ABIN01; family BMS3ABIN01; genus JBAZWE01. Next base: position 1,123 of record JBAZWE010000039.1, on the reverse strand, counting down.
AGGTGACCAGAGGCCGGAGATCGGCGGCCCGGAGGCGCCCAGGGCGCTGGAATAATAGAACGTCAGACCCGTCCCCAGCAAAAGGAGGGTCATCAAAGAACCGATTATACTGCGCCTGATCGTGCGAATTTTCATACCCGATTCCCCGCTTGCACCGAAGCGCTCTTATTCATGATGAATTCTTCCCTGCAAAGGCAAGCTTGATAATAATAGAAGCATATTTATCATATTACTTTTTAAAATATTGTCAATTTATTGCCGTAGGGTTTGCCAACATTTCGCCAGCCAAAAAGCCGGGGACTGGATGGTAAGAGAAGTGACTGGAAGATAATGATGGCAGCTGGAAGCCCAACCAGAAAGGGCTCCCAGGAACGCATTTCGTCATAAAAAAGGGGCGCGGCCGAAGGCCGCGCCCCTTGACTTTGCATTTTTAGCCCGGCGTTAACCCAGGTCCGTCCCCAGCACCTCGTTGAAGTAGCCGTGCCAGAGGACGCGTTGCGAGGTCATGACGGTGGCGGGCGTGACGTCGCTGCAGCTGCCATCGGGGTTAAAGCTTAATTTGCAGGCTTTGACCTCTACCGGACCACCGCGCTTTAAGAAGCGGGGATGGACAAGCTCACCCGGCGCGATGGTGCCTGTTGCAGAACCTTCTACTACCGGTGTGGGCAGTGCGCCGCCAACGGTAAGCCTGTAATTTACCGATACGCTGTCGGTGTTGATGATATGCACCCAGTCGTAGGTGCCGCCGTCTAACTGGTCATACCAGGTCCAGTGGTAGTCATTGGTGAGCGCGCTACGCGGATAACCCGGGACTTCCTCGAAGGAAGGACCCCAGATGGTGCGCTGGGAGGCGATCGAGTTAGCTGTTGTGCCCTTGCCGGAGTCGGTCCAGGTCTTGACCTCGACGGGGCCGTTGGAGACGTTGGCGATGCGCGGCGTTGCGTTCTGGCCCGGATGGATGACGCCGGTGGGCGTACCCTCTATCATCTGGGTGGGAATAGTACCCTTGACCGTTATCTCGTAGTAGATGTCATAAGCGTTGGGGTTGGCGACAAGCACCCAGTCATATGCTCCGGGTGAGACATTGTCGTACCAGGTCCAGAGGTAGTCGCTGGAAAGCTCG
>JBAZWE010000038.1:0-16407 GCA_041660545.1 Thermoleophilia bacterium | reverse complement strand
CTTACCGTAGGAGCGCAAGGCCGCCGACAGGCCAAGATCGTCGAGCACACTCGGCCTTAATCTTACGGCCATGTGATGCACCTCGTTCAGTGTCTGGTGCGCCAGCTGGTTGATGTTATCCAGCCGCTCCTTGATCTCGGGATTCGAGTCAGGTACAAGCTCCTCGACCATTCTGATGCCAATCACCAGACCCGTCAAGGACTGGCTGGTTTCATCGTGCAGTTCCCGGGCGATACGCTTGCGCTCGTCCTCCTGCGCCTTGATCACGGAGGCTGCCGCGCGCTTGCGCTGAAGCTCCAGGGAATTAAGCATTGAATTGAGGCTCTTGGAAAGTTCTTCGATCTGCGGGTCGTCGGTCACCTCCGGCACGCGAATGCCGCGATGCCCCGCCCGGATAGCCTTCATCGTCTCGGACACGTCATCAAGCGGCCGGAATGCGAGCTTGACCATGAGGTAGTTCAAGAGGATGGATAAAGCCAGGCCGCTGAACATGAACAGGACAAGAAACCCGATCTCGCCCCCCTCGAAGTATGTCTCTTCGAGATAGAAACCAAAAACAGCCCCGGCCGCGATCAGACACGAGTTGGCTATGACCACTTTCTGAAATAGAGGACGGCGCTTTATCTTGTCTAAGTAGGGGGCGATCCCCGCGTAGACGCGTCGATTCAGGGATATTTCAACCGGTGAGGCCGGACTGCCTTCACCGGCAGCAGTGTGTCCTGACCCTGATTCGGCGATGGGACTGCTTACTGTATCATGCCTGGCAATCGCTTCCTGATCGGTGCTTTCCATTTTTCCCCTGGGCGTTTATGAACAGGCACGCCCCATCGATGGATATTAGCGGGCATGGGTGGCAGGAAATCACCGCTTGACGGTGATACGACGATGCCCCCAGCGCCGTATTCATTATGGTATCAGATGGATTGCTTCGAGGCTATGGTAATCGGACTTCCTAGTCCTGCAGTGAAGGTTTCTGTTTCCGGTTCCTTGTGCTCCCGGGCTGTTCCATCACCCTGGAGCTGTCGACCTGCACCAGAGTTCCCGAGGTCAGGTCCGCAAAGGTCGTTCCCTCCAGCTGACCTGTCATCTGCGCCTGCAGGCTTTTACAGACAGGAAGGAAGCGGCAATCGTCTTCATGGTCACACTGATTCGGTCCGCGCATGCACTGCACCAGGGTAATCGGTCCTTCGATGGCTTCGATTACCTCGCGCAGATTGATCTCCTCCGGCGGCCTGGCGAGCATGACACCGCCCTGGTTGCCACGCATCGTCCGGATAAGACCGGCGCGCGCGAGGGTACGGATTATCGAAGGAAGATATTTGGCGGGGATGTCCTGTTCGGCGGCAATATCTTTCGTCTGCACGATCTTGCCATATGGCAAACCGGACAAATGCAGGATGGCGCGGACTCCGTAATCGCTCTGTCTGGTCAGATGCATGTTAAACCCATGGTCGCTCCTCCATCTAGCCGGGGAATTAGATCAACCATAAATACATACCAGAACAGGCTAACGAGAGAAGCCCAAAAAGTATCACAAGCCGTCTCCGCGGCTGCGCCCTGCTATCCCACTCCCCAGTGGCCGTTGATTATGCCCCAATCACGAAGTTTAAGTTTATTCGCCTGCGGAAAATTTGTCAACATTCTTTTCTGTGGCTTCGCCCGCATCGTCCGCGCTATTGCCAGCCTCGAGCTCCGATTCGATCCTGTCTTTTGCTACAAGAAACGCATCGACGACTACTGGATCGAACTGTGTTCCGGTAAAACGTTTGATCTCGTCTACCGCTTCGTCGCAAGATTTGCAGCTACGGTACGGCCTTTCCGCCGTCATCGCCTCATAGGCGTCCGCCACCGCCAGAATTCGCGAGCCCTGCGGGATCGTCTCACCCTTCAGCCCGTCCGGATAACCGCTGCCATCGTAGTGCTCATGGTGGTGCCGGATCATCATCTGAACCTCTTCGTCGAGGTGTGCCTGCGTCACGATCCTGTGGCTGGCTCCCGGATGGAGTTTCATCGTCTCCATCTCCGCGTGAGTCAGCGCACCCTCCTTGGTCAGCACGGCGTCAGGCGTGCCGATCTTGCCAATGTCATGAAGGTATCCTGCATCGCGGATATGGCTTATGAATTCAGTACCCATGCCCATCTGCCCGGCGATGCCAATGGCAATAAATGCGACCCTGTCGGAGTGCCCCCGTGTGAAGGCATCCTTGGCGTCAACCGCTTCGCCCAGCGCCCTGATGGTCGCAAGGTATGCCTGGCGAAGGTTGTCATAAAGTCGTACATTCTCCACTACTACACCCATCTCTTCGCCGACCGAATCAAGCAGCTTCCAGCCGCTCTCGTCGATTTCTTTTCGCTCGGAGCAGATCCCGATTATCATGCCGACTACCTGGTTCGATGACTTCATGGGAAATACGACCAGACTGGCGCCATCCGGAAGTATCCTGGACAGTTCCGGCTCGATATTATCATCGCTGAGCATGACACCACTGCCGTTTTTGATTACCTGTGCAAAAACCCCGTCGTCCCTGGATGTCTGCGATATGAAACGCAGGAATTCCGTCGGCACATCGTGCTGTGCCGCAAGACGGAGTCTGAACGTATCCTGGTCCACGATGAAGGCCGCGGATGCGTACGTCCCGAGAAGATGTTCAAGTTCGCCAAGGGTTATCTGAAGAACCTCCGGCAGATCCAGGCTTTGCGTGGCTGCGCTCAGTACCGAGTGCAGCGCTCCCAGTTCCTGGGTGCGGCGCTGGAGGTCCCGCGTACGCTCATCGACCATCTGTTCAAGACGCTCTGCGTAGGCGCGGTTCTGGTCCTCGGCCGAGAGAAGGCGATCATACTGGTCCATCAAGGTTATGCTCGACTGACGCAGTTCATCGATCAGCCGTTCCTTCTCTTCCATGTCGGGGGAGGACATCTCCCTCAACCTTGCGGCGACCAGTTCGACTTCTTTCCTTCTTTGGATCTTCTCCAGGTTGAAACTTATCGTCGGCAAGAGGTCGTTATCATCCAGCGGCTTTATCAGGTAATCGTCCGCGCCCCTTCGCAGAGCCTCGACCGCCACCGCCTCGGAGCCGTATGCAGTCATCATGATTATTCCCATGGTCGCCTTGTGCTTCTTTATCTCGGAGAGGACCTCAAGTCCGCTGATTTTTGGCAGTCTGATATCCAGCAGCACCAGGTCGAAAGGTTTCGTGAGGGCTTTGTCGAGCGCCTCCTGCCCGTCGACCGCGATGTCCAGCTGATAGCCTTCCGGCTGTATCCGCTTTGTTATCAATCTCACCGCGTCAGGATCGTCGTCCACGATGAGGATGCGCGGTGGCGCCGCCCCGGGTTTGGGCTTTTCCCGCTGCAGCAGGGAAGCCGTCGCCTCCAGGAGCGCTTCTTCCTGTAACGGCTTGCGTAGCGCCAGGTCGGCCTTGGCGACATATGTTTCCGCTCCCGCCTCAAATCCACGCGCCATGTCCTCTTCGGTTACATAGACAGCTGACATCATGATGATGGGAATCGTGTTGGTTTCCGGGTTGGACTTCAGCTGCTCGACCAGCTGGAAGCCGTTCATCCTGGGAAGAAGGACGTCCGTGATGATGAGATCCGGGCGCTGGTGAATCGCCTGATTCACACCGTCGATTCCATCTTTTGCCTCAATCGTCGCGTACCCTTGCGCCTGCAACCTTTTGCGCAAGAGGAGTACATGGTTCTCGTCATCGTCGACGATTAGAATTTTTTGCCCGTTTCCTTTTGGAATGTCCACTCCAACCTCTCTTTTCCGAAATACTATCTCGGCTTGGACACACCGCGGCTGATGAAAGTATCCACCATCCCCGGCAGATCGTTTATGTCTATCGGCTTGCCGATAAATCCACTGCATCCGGCCGCCAGTGCCTGCATTCGATCCTGCTCCAGCACGCTCGCGGTAAGCGCCACGACCGGAACCCTCGCAAGCGCCGGATCCTCCTTGATGCGCCTCGTAGTCTCAAGACCATTGAGCTCGCCCGGCAACCTGATGTCCATGAGGATAAGATCCGGAATCTCTGCTTCGGCGATTGTCAGCGCCTCCTGGCCAAAAGCGGCCTCCATCACGGCGTGCCCCGACATTACAAGCACTTTCTTTACCAGGCGGCGGACATCGTCATTATCGTCGACCACCAGGATCCTGTATTTTTCGCCTGTTTCCAAATTCCCGCCACCACCTTTTTGATGCTGCTGTCCACATATACCTTGAACCTTAAAATCCGGAAAATTTTAAATTTCTGAACGGTTATCGGGAAGACTGAAAGAAAACGTGCTACCCTTGCCGACTTCGCTCTCCAGCCAGATCCTGCCTCCGTGCATTTCCACAAATCTCTTGCTGATAGTCAACCCCAGACCCATTCCCGCGGTGTCCGCCATACCAGGCGTCGCCTGATGAAAACGTTCAAACACGGCCTCCTGCTGATCCTTCGGCAAACCGATGCCCGTGTCGCTCACCGAGAATATTGTCTCGCTGGACGTTTGTTCGAGGACAACCCATATTCTTCCTTCCTGGGTGAACTTTATGGCATTTCCGACTAGGTTCATCAAGACCTGCCTGACCTTCCCGGAATCCATTTTGATCTGACGCGGATTCTCGGGTACCTCATAATCGAGCTTTAAGTCCTTGCTGCCGGCAATGGAGCGCGTGCTCATGACTACATTCGCAACCAGCTGGCCCGGGTCTTCGGTCTGCAGGACCAGGTTCATACGGCCCGCCTCGATCTTGGCCAGGTTCAACAGGTCATCGATCAGCCGTAGCAGCTCCCTGCCGTTGCTGTGGACGATTCCGAGGTCATTCATCTGCTCCTCATTGATCTCACCGTCGAGCCCGTCGATTATCAGTTTGCTGAAGCCGATTATCGAGTTGAGCGGAGTACGCAGCTCATGGCTCATGTTAGCCAGGAACTCCGACTTAAGATGGTCCACTTCCCGCAAACGCAAGTTGACCTCTTCCAGCTCACGGCTTTTACGTTTACTCTCTTCGTACATTCGCGAGAGTGCCTCGGTACGCTCCCTGACACGTGACTCAAGCTGCTGGGTGGAATTAGCAAGCCGCTCATACAACTGTGCGTTTTCAATCGCCACCGCGGCCTGGGTCGAGATTATCGAAAGGATCTCGACATCTTCATCTGTGAATTTCCGGCCGCTCCCGGTGTCCATCAGACCGATGGCTCCGATACGCCGTTCTCCCATCCTGAGCGGAACCGATACAACGGCCGTTACGCCTGCATCTACAAACTCAGCCCGCCTATGCGGGTAGTTCTGATAATCGTTCATGATATTGGGCACGCCGCTACTGATCACTTTGGCTACGATCCCGGCATCGGTTGACTGGATCACCCGGTTCAGTTCGACAGGCAGGTTATAGGCGAAAGGAAAGGTGATCTGATCCTGCTCCTCATCGAGCAGCGCTATCATCGCCGCGTCAGCCTTGATCACTTCAGTGGCATGCCGGGCGACCTGTGACAACACCCTGTCAAGGTCGAGACCCGAACTGACACCCACCGCGATCTTGGTCAGCTCCTTTTGCACGCGCAGTCGGTTTTTTGTCTCCTCAAACAGCCTGGCATTTTCAATCGCTATGGCTGCCTGATCGGCGATCGCCATAGCCATTTCCTCATTATCATGACTGAATTTATGGCTGGCGTTCTTTCCAAAAAGTCCAAGAGCGCCGACAGGCCTGTTACCGACAGACAAAGGCACCGCGAGTATTGACTTTACTCCGGCCTTGGTGAACAGAGGAACCTGGGCGGGATGTGAAGGATAGTCATCCAGTATAATCGGCTTGCCCGTTCCCATGACATGACCTGCAATTCCCGCGCCCTCGGGAACCTCGACTGTTGCCAGCTCGTCGGGCATGTTGTAGTGATACGGATAAATTATCAAGTGCCTCTTCTCATCGAGGATCGCGACGGTCCCGGCGTCGGCGCCTGTGAGTTCGACCGCATATTCAACGACCTTGTGCAGGACACGGTCGAGGTCGAGCCCCGAGGAGATTTCTTTTGCCACGTTTGTCAGACGCTTGAGCTTTTCACTTATAGCAATGGTTTCTGCTTGGGCTTTAAGCTGTTCCGTTACATCCCGGCCGATTTCGACCCCGGCCACCACTTCATCGGCGCTATTGTGGATCGCGGAGGACAGGATCTCAACGGTTAGAGGATTCCCATGCATGTCGGTGTTATGCTTTATGGCGCGATGACTCTGGCCGTCCTGAAATGTGTCGTAAACCGGGCAGCCTTCGCATCTCTCGGTGCGCTGCTCGTATACCTCGTAACAGTACTTGCCGACCATATCTTCCCCGAACATCTTTTTGAGGGTTGCATTGGCGTATATTACGCGGAAATTGCGGTCCAGCACGCTTACGCCGTCACCTACCGTAGCAAGGATTTCTGCAAACATGCTGTCTTCAAGCTGTGTGTTGGTAAGAGGAAGCTCGGCGCCCAAGTGCGCTCCTTATAATCTCGCCTGTTGGCATGGACCACTATCCCCGGTTCCGAGGGGAGGTTTGTGAACCTTATTCCCCGGATTTGGCCATTCTACTCCCCGGCCCTTTTAGCTGGCTGCCGCGAAGTAAACCTCGATGCCACGGGCGAGCGCCTGCGCCACCTTGAGCTGATAATCAGCTGAATTGAGCCTGACATCCTCACCCGGGTTGCTCATGAAACCGACCTCGGGAAGGATGGCCGGGACATCCGCCCAGTTGAAACCGGTCATATCACTACGCTCAACGGTCCCGTGGTCGGGAATGCCAAGGTCGGTGACCAGCGCCGATTGCACGGCAGTAGCGGCCTTATAGCTCGGGCTGTATATGTCGTCTGTCCAGCCCGGGATAAGCGCAGGGTGCAGAGTGCTGGCGCCACTGGTCGAGTTATCCGTTGATCCGTCACAGTGGATCCTGATGAAGAGCTGGCCGCCCGCCTGGTTGGCAATCTGGGCCCGTTCGCGGTTGCCGCCGTTAAAGACATCCGACTCGCGCGTCATGACGACCCTGGCGCCCTTTGCCTCGAGAATCGTTTTCAGGTCAAGTGAGATAGCCAGGGTGACGACCGGCTCCCGCACGCCGGTCGCGACACCGCTGGTTCCTCCTGGATCCTTCACCTTTTCAATTGAAGAACCCGGGCCGGCGGGTTCCATGCCCATGTCAGTGTTGGCGGCGTGCCCCGGATCGATGACGATTACTTTACCTGCGAGACTGCTGCCGGCGGCAGCGGGCGCTGCGACGCTGGCAGTCCTCGCGTTAGTAGCTGGCCCTTCGACGGGTCTGGATGCTTCAACTGGCGGTGGGCCCAGAACTGTCGAAGCCTGTGCGTCGAGCGGTTCACTCATGCCGCTGCTGCTCTTAAGCTGCTCACTGCTCAAGGCCCGGCTGACCACAACCGCCACCAGCACGAGGAGCAGGACAACGACCGCGCCAAGGAAAACAAGACGCTGCCTGCGGCGCCTCGCCAACTGCAATTTGCGGCGGCGCGTTCGGTTGTCAGGATTATTTGTTGAGAGGTCATCCATGATGAGCACTATGAACATTTAAGCATGGAATCCACCCGCAGGCCAGATATCAGAGAAATCAACCTATGCGTAGGGGTACAGGTGCTTCTTGAAATCATTCAGCTGGCTTAACATCTTGTAGTGCTTCTTCTCATCCTCCAGGAGATATGTGAGCAGATGACGCACCACGAAATTGTGGCTGTTTTCGTATTGCGTCATCGCCATCTCAATGGCCTGTTTCTCGATATCAAGATGAGTGTCCAGCAGCTCGGATATCTGGCCAAGGTCTTCCGGAGTCAGGGTAACGGTGCCATTCATAGTGTCCATGATCACGCCAAGCACGTGCTTGTGCCTGGCCGAGTCCGCCAGAATAATGCCCGCTATGGTTTTGACCAGCTCGTTATCCGTGCCATGAATGATTTTTTCGCAGGAGGCTATCGTGTCATCCTCGACCACCTGCCATTTAGCGATTCCCTTTTCAAACTCAACCGCCTTGTCGGCCATGTCGTTGACTGCCATCGTGATCTCCTCCTCTTAATTGCATGAACCCGCCCTTTTGATGAGACGGGGCCGGATATATCCTATGGTTTGTATATACCCCGGGCGAGAAAAATAAACGCGAAAAGAGCCGAACGCCCGGTCTTCAGCAAAATATAGGCACCTGAGAACACAACTGAGCTGGAGAAGAATTATCGTAAGTCAACCTGTTTGATTGACAAGCTTCTCTCGGCGGTGGAAAATCGACAGGATTGATCCAGGCTACAAGTTTCAAACCTGCTATTCCCGCAATCTCGGAATAGCAAGCGACGTGATCGTGGCTTTGCCAAATATTGCGCCGTACCAGACGGGTTCTAGCCGTGACTTTTCCCGCTGGCGAGCTTTGTCATTTGGCGCATGGGACAAGGAGGCGTGAATATGTCTCGCAACATCGATCTGCAGCAGCGCATAAGCACCCTTTCTGATGAAGCCTTGATGAAGATGCTCCAGGAATCATCCGAGTATCTGCCAGAGGCCATCTCGTATGCTCAGTATGAGCTGGCGCGTCGCGGCGGGGTATATGCGGTAAAAGCCCGCGTTGCGGCCGCCAGTCATGAACAGGAGTCGGAGTCATGGACTCCCCAAGAAACGCAATGCCCCGCGTGTGGAGCGCTCAGCCTCAATACGGAAAATTGCGCGAACTGCGGCCAGGAGCTCGAGGTTAGGCCCGCTTCCGGCTATCGCTATACCAAAAACCCCACCTTGCTGACCAATTATCTAAAAACCCTGTTGTGGTTTTCCCTGATTATCGCCGCCGTGTCCCTTTTGTTTGATTATTTGGAGCTTGATCTCCTCTACTCCGGCTCCATCACCAAGGCACAGGCCGACTCCAACGACGCCCGGCAAATGATCATAAGCATCATAGGACTTGGTGCCTATTTAGTGACCGCGATTGCTTTCCTGCAATGGATATATCGGGCAAACAAAAACTGCCACGGGTTCGGGGCGCGGGAAATGAACTTCCGTCCCGGCTGGTCGGTAGGCTGGTACTTTGTTCCCTTCGCGAACTTCGTCATGCCTTACCGGGTTATGAAAGAAATATGGCAGGTCAGCACAAATCCCGCCAATTGGCAAAATGTCCAGGGCGGCTCCATACTTTCATACTGGTGGGCGCTCTGGCTGATAGGCGGAATCCTGGGGAATATCTCCATGCGGCTGTCACTAGGCGCAAACTCGATCAGCGCCTTACAGACATCGACAACCGTCTCAATTCTATCGGGCATCATCGATCTGCCCCTGTATCTTGTTGCCATATCACTCGTTTCTGCTATATACAAAAAGCAGGAAAATCTGCTGGAACTATCCGTGGCCGAAGAACCATCGGCAAACGAGGCAATCGTAGCTTCCGAAAAAGCCGTAAATATCAAGCAGGGGATGGAAAAAACACTAGAGGTACCTGCTGGATCTGAGGGAAACAAGGAAGTTCAATCGTATCTTGGATACCCGCTCGCGGCAGCGGGAGCAGATATAACAAAGAGCGATGCAGATCGAATGCCAGCCGTTCCGCAAGAAGGGGGATCATTTGTTGAACAGAAACCCGACGCTGAGGTGCCGGATGGGTCAGAGGGAAAACAAACAAATCTTACAGACGGAAAGGTAGAAGGCGCTGATATAAATACCTTACGGCAACAAACAGAAGGGACAGGCAAGATGTTCGGCGGAAGCCAGGAATTGAACAAGTACGTCCTAGATACACCAGGGCAAGGACTGAGTCGCAAGGCGCTGAACATCTATTGTCTTATTGGCTTTTTCTCCTTTGCATTTCTTCTAGGGAGCGCATTTATCGCCCTTGGTAAGAAGATGCAGGGTTGGTTATATATAGTCGCAATCTATGTATTCCCATTTCCTGTACTTTTTGTAATAGCTGAGATCTGGCCCATAAGTGTAGACGCTGTCGGTCTTCTTTGGTTATGCATAGCCGTTCCCATGTACATATTCGGATGGATACATGCGAACGTGGTTCTATCGAGATACGAGGCGAGCGCTCTAGAGCGAATAGCACAGATAGACCGAGTGTCCAAAAGTCTGTTAACCATTGATGCAGTTCTGGAGAAGGGCCTACTCCAGTCCAAGGTCTTGAGAGAGCGCGAAGTTGCCACAGTGACACATACTAACGCTCTTCAAATGCCGGGAGGTGACGCGCTTCTGCTTTTTCTTGCCGGTTACGGCCTGTTTTTAAACAAACGATATGCGGAGGCGAAACCGTTCTTCGACAGGGCAATGTCGAGCACCAACGACTTCGCCCTGATAAAGCGGATCAAGCGGATGCAGACCAAGGTTGGGAAGAAGCTAGGATTGGCCAAAACCATAGATGCACCTGTTATAACAATCCCTCAGAGAGAAAACATGGCGGGTGTTTCACAGCAAAGGCCAGCCATTCCACAAGAGGCAAGGTTCCCCTCGGCGCAGGTGCTGAGTACAGAAGTGCCAGCCGAACCTGAGAAAAAAGAGCCGCCAGGTAAAGAAGCGGCGATTTCAGAAGCATACGAAGAGACTCAAATATCTCCTGGTTACTCATCGCCGCCCGCGGGAGCAAATATAAACAATAGTGATTTTGATACAGTGCCGGCTATTTCGCCGGACGGGGGATCACCCACGGGACAGGAGCCCGGCGCAGAAGAGCCGGCTGAAACCGGGGAAGAAGAAATAAAGCCTGCCGATGAGCAACCGCCCGTGGACGCCTACTTAACAAGTGATCCCATTGAAAAAAAGGAACCAGCTGAGAATGTGGCCGACAAGCGACAGAATATAAATGGCCCGGCTTCCGGCGTGAAATGCAGGAATTGCGGGACGGCGGTTATGGCAAACGCGGCTGTCTGCATGAGTTGTGGCATGCAGCCTGGAAACGGACGAAACTTCTGCCCGAACTGCGGCGCCGCGACTGACCCCAATGCCATTATATGCGTCAAATGTGGCGTCAGCCTCCCGGCCGCTGCTCCAGCCTCGGGTGCGGTTGTAAGGAAGGAGGGCGCCAGCTCCCTTTCCATTGTATCGATGGTGTTGTCCCTGGTCGGCATTTTTTCGTGCGTCACCGCAGTCCCGGGTTTCATCATAGGAATGGTCGAGCTGAAGAAGATCAAACGGGGTGAATCATCGGAGGCCGGCAGGGGATTCGCACTGACCGGTGCGATCGTCGGCGGCATACTGAGCGGTCTCTTGGCACTCGTGCTGCTCGTATACCTTGTGCTTATCATAGTCGCCATCGCAATGTCGTAGTCCTGATCAGATAAATGACGACGTCCCATGCCAGACTTCCAGAATTCTAAAAAAGGAGAATCCATATGGCACGCTACGGAGAATCATTCAGCCTGAATCTGTCCGTCCCTATCGTTACCAACGCCTGCCATGAGGCTTTCAGGGAAATCGGCTGGCCGGCGAAACAGAGCACCACGGGCTTCGTGTTCAAAGAGCCGTTCAAACTCAAATTGTCACAACTTCTGATTTTAAAATATCCTGCCACGGTTCGCGTCGATTTAGCCGCCGAGTCTCAGAACAGTACCCTTGTCAACCTGCGAGGTTCAAACTTTGGATTCGGTCCAGTCCAGTCAAACCATGTCAGGAAACAGGTCGATGATATTCGGGAAGCAATCAGACGGCAGACAGGGCAGCCATAAAAACTGGCTTAAGGTAAAGCTGATCGGTCCAAGACGGCGTCAAGCACCTGTTGCGTGACCAAGCTTTCCTGGGAATGGTTCCGGAAAAGGTGGGAAAAATCACTTTTCCATTTACGCAACAAACTGCGAGGACGCATAACTGGAGCCGGTGACAGGATTCGAACCCGTGGCCTGCTGATTACAAATCAGCTGCTCTAGCCAACTGAGCTACACCGGCTGGTTAAGCTATTCCGATCGACATTAAAAGCAGATTCTTCGGCTTCGCCTCAGAATGACATGATAACGTTCGCCCGGGCATGACATGATACCGTTCGCCTCAGGATGACATGATAACGTTCGCATGAGAATGACGTAATAACGTTCACCTCAGGATGACATGATAACGTTCCCTTTAGAACGACATACATCCATGTAATCGGAACCGCACTATTATAAAACAAAGGAGCGCCGGTTGGGCGCTCCTGAAATCGTGCAATTTGCTGAAATCTCAGCTTACTGGAAGACCTGGCGGCTCTGAAGGTGAAGGTCTACTTTACGTTTAATCCTCTGCAGGGCGTTATCGACACTCTTAGTGTCATAGCCTATCTCTTCGGCTATCTGCTCGTAGGAATGACCTTCGAGATAGAGGCTCAGCACGCTGGTTTCCAGCTCGCTGAGCAGGCGCCCGAGACAATCCTTTAAGCTGGCCACTTCCTCGGAGCTGATTACGACGTTGAGCGGATCGTGAATCGGCGACCCGGGAAGGATATCCCCGAGGGAACACTCGCCCTCGTCATGGGACGCCGGAGAATGGCTCAGCGAAAGATAGCTGTTGAGCGGTGTGTGCTTCTGCCGGGACGCCGTCTTGATGGCGGTGATAATCTGGCGTGTGATGCAAAGCTCGGCGAAACTGCGGAAAGAGGCCTCGCGGTCGTCACGATAATCGCGGATGGCCTTGGTCAGACCTATGAGCCCTTCCTGGACCAGATCGTCCGCGTCGCCGCCGGACATGAAATAAGAGCTGGCTTTCAGCTTGACGAACCCGTGGTACTTGGAGATGAGGGCCTCGAAAGCGTATAGCTGACCCGAACGAGCCTTGGCGATGAGTTTAAGGTCCTCGATCTGAGGACTCGGCCTGGTGCTTGCCTCTTTCTGCGAAGACCCGGTCTTTTTGCATGCCATGAAACTTCTCAAGACTTCTCCCCCTCTCTTTACCTGGCTTCGACAGCCTGATAAATCGTTGGGATTTTTGTCCCGCGAGATTGGTTTTCGCCTATCGGCGCCTGAAACCTTCCCGCTTGTTCCCTTAAAGCTTGTACCGGCTGATGCCTGACGGGCTTCTAGTCACGCCCTCTGCGCATATCTTCCAGTTTTTTCAAAGTCTCTACGTCAACTTTATGTTCAAGCTTCCAACGGATTCTATCCATTTGTGAGGAATTTGCAACCTTTTTTTCAAAATTTTTTATTTCGGCCAGAAAATTGCGGGGAGGCACCCGCTCGACCCGGGCCATCATGGCGCCCTTCTGGACCTCCCAGTCGGCGCTCACAACCCTGATATCTTCACCGGTCCCGGAGAGTTTCTGCTGTACCAGTTTGCCGATTATTATGTCCGCGCTCTCGGAGGCCGAGGCGAAATAGACGGTTACGGGGGTGTCGGGAACCGGATGGCGCTCGGGAGACTTTGAGACAGTCGAGTCGAAGACAATGATGGTCTCGTCACCGCTGACGGCAGACTGGTTGACAACGCTCTCGATGAAGGTGTTGCGCTTTTCCTCGAGGTTCTCGGCCGCGATACCAGCCCCCTCCTCAAGAGCATGCATGACATTATAACCATCGATGATGCAGATCATTTTAATTCAGCCTTACGCTTCGCTTAAGGATGACAACCGGACTCTCATCACACAATCAGCCGTCATGTCAACTTTTTTTCACAAGTTTCGGCCCCTGTGGCGTATCACGTACATCGTATCCGGCCGCCGCAAGTTTGTCCCGCGCTGCGTCAGCCTCCGTCCAGTCGCCGGCCTCGCGCGCACGCTCGCGCTGCTCGACCAGCTCCAGCAGTTCTTTCTCCAGAACCGAATCGCCGTAGTCCTCACTTGTGATCTCGATGCCGAGCAGGAAAAGCAGCTCCGTCAGAAGATCCCGGGCCTCACCCAGAAGTCCGGAGTTGACCTCATGCGCCACCGAAGCCTCCTCGGCATATTCGTTTATCACCCTGACCAGGCTGAAAACAACCGCCAGAGCCCCGGCGGTATTGAAATCATCCTGCATTTCAGCGTGGAACGCATCTATTGTATGCGTCATAGCGGCCACGAGAGCCTCACTGCCGCTATTAGAGCCGCTATCAGGCCCGCTCATACCAATGACGCTGTTTATCTTCCAGAAACAGTTCCTGAAGCGTTCGAGCATGCCGGCGGCTTCCTCGAGATTGCCGGTCGAGAACTCCAGCGGGCTGCGGTAATGACAGCTTATGAAGAACAGGATGAGCACCCGCGGGTCGTATTCCTTGAGAAACTCCCTGAGCAGGAAGATGTTACCGATCGACTTGCTCATCTTCTCATCCTTGCGGGTGATCATGCCGTTGTGCATCCAGTAGCGCGCGAAAGCCCGGCCGGTCAAAGCCTCCGCCTGGGCTATCTCATTCTCATGGTGAGGAAAAACAAGGTCGCGTCCGCCACCATGGATATCAAAATTCTCGCCGAGATACATCATAGACATTGCAGTGCACTCGATATGCCAGCCGGGCCGCCCCTGACCCCAGGGACTCTTCCAGTTGGGTTCGCCGGGTTTAGCCATCTTCCAGATGGCGAAATCCAGCGGGCTCTCTTTCGTCTCGCCGTCGCGGGCCAGTTCACAATGTCTCATCTGATCCGTCTTCTGTCCGGAGAGCTTGCCGTACTGCAAAAAATCGCGGACGCGGTAATACACGCTGCCGCCAGTCTCGTAGGCATAACCAGCCTCCACCAGCCTCTTGCAGAGTTCGATGATCTCGCCGATGTGCTCCGTGGCCCTTGGCTCCACGTCGGGGCGTCCCAGCCCCAGCCGGCCGGTGTCTTCGATATAGGCCCGGGAGAATCTTTTTGCTATTTCATCCGAGGTCGAGTCTTCCTTGCCAGCGCGCTCGATTATCTTGTCGTCGACGTCGGTGAGGTTCTCCACCAGTTTGACTTCATAGCCGATCTTTCTCAGATATCGTGACAGCACCGCGAAGAAAACATACGGACGCGCGTTTCCCACGTGGACGTAGCCGTACACCGTAGGTCCGCAGACGTAGATGCCCACCTTGCCCGGGTCACGCGGAGTGAAAACTTCCTTGCCACGGGTGAGCGTGTTGTATATTTTGATGTTGTGATTATTCATGTTGATTCCCAGTCGCAAACCGTCCGGCCGATTCAAGCCGCTCCTCTATGGTTTCCCGCCCCAGACCCGCGAGCAGGAAGGGAAGTTCAGGACCGGACGTCTTGCCGGTGAGCGCTATCCGCAGTGTTCGAAATAGCCGCTTGGGGGGAATCTCATCCGCCTTGCATCCTTTTTTTAGCTCCTTGACCAGCGCGCGGGCGGCGTCCATGCCTTCCTGAACCCGCTCCGCGGCTATATCCGCCGCCATTGGAATGCTCTCGATCCTCGCCAGCGCCATCTCCAGCACCGCTTTTGCCTGCCCGTCGGTTATTTCAGCGGCATCCGCGGCTTTCTCCAGGGGAACCATGTCGAAGAAGTCACGTATCATGGCGGTGGAGTCGGCTAGAGTCACAAGCCCGGTCTGCACGGCCGCTTCGGCTACCGCCAGCTGTCCGGGCATGATATCAAGTTCGATTTCCGCCAAAAAAGGTTTCAGGGCCCGATCCAGTTCATCCGGGCTCAGATCGCGGATGTGCAACCCGTCCAGCCAGTTGAGTTTCTGGATGTCAAAAATGGCCGGGCTCTTACTGACGCGATGAAGCTCGAATTGCTGCTCCATCTCGGTCTTGCTCATTTTCTCCTCGCCATCGCCGGGCGACCAGGACAGCAGGGCCAGGTAATTTATGATGGCGGACGACAGGTATCCCATATCCCTGAAGTCTCCGACCGATGTAGCCCCGTGGCGCTTGGAAAGCTTGCCGCCGTCGGGACCCATGACGAGCGAGTGATGCGCGTAGGCGGGAGGCTCATGCCCGAACGCCTCGAAAACGAGCAGTTGCCGGGCGGTGTTCGTCAGGTGATCTTCACCACGTATCACATGTGTGATCTCCATGGCGATGTCATCCACGACAACCGCGAAGTTATATGAAACGCCGCCGTCTGACCTTATTATGATGAAATCGCCGAGGACATCCGAAGAAAATTTTGTCGGTCCGTGGATGACGTCATTGACGACGATCTCATGTGTGGGGACCTGGAAACGTATGGTCGCCGGCTCACCTTGCGCCACTCTCGCCGCCGCCTCATCGACCGGCAGGCTTGCGCAGCGGCGGTCGTACCTGGGCATCTGGCCGCGTGCCAGGGTCTCCTCTTTCAACTGCTGCAGGCGGTCCTGTGAGCAGAAGCAGTGATAGGCCTTGCCCTCGCTAAGCAGCCGCTCGGCGGCGTTGCGATAGATGCCTTGCGCGGAACGCTCGCTCTGGCGATAAGGACCATGGTCGCCGCCGGTATCGGGGCCTTCGTCCCAATCCAGTCCCAGCCAGCGAAGGTCCGCCATGATCGACTCCTCGAACTCAACTAAGGAGCGGGCGGCATCGGTATCCTCGATACGCAGCACAAGGTCGCCCCCGGCATGCCTGGCACAAAGATAGTTATAGAG
>JBAZWE010000037.1:0-17002 GCA_041660545.1 Thermoleophilia bacterium | reverse complement strand
AATCCCAACTGTTCCACCATCCAGATGGTCGTCGCTTTAAAGCCGATCTACGACGCCGTGGGCATTGAGCGCATCGTCGTGACGACATTCCAGTCTGTCTCGGGGACAGGGAACAAGGCTATCGAAGAACTTTTCAACCAGTCGGAAGCCGTGCTGCAATCGAGCCAGGTAGACGTAAACGTCTATCCTCACCGGATCGCTTTCAACGTTATTCCCCACATCGAACACTTCCATGAAAACGGCTATACCAACGAGGAAGTAAAGATGGGCAACGAGACCAGGAAGATCTTCTCAGACCCCCAGATCGGCGTCAGCGCCACCTGCGTGCGCGTGCCGGTCTACAACGCGCACAGCGAAGCGGTGAACATCCGGACTACGAGACCTGTCAGTGTCGAGGAGGTGCGGCGATTGATGCTGTCCGCTCCAGGAGTGACATTGATTGATAATCCGGCTGACAATGAATACCCGATGCCGGTAATAGCCGAGGGGATGGATGACGTTTTCGTCGGCAGGATCCGCGCCGACGAATCGGCGGAGAACTCACTGAACCTCTGGGTAGTGGCCGACAACTTGAGAAAGGGCGCCGCTACAAACGCCATTCAGATCGCGGAGCTGCTGGTAGAGGGCGGCCTGCTGGAATAGTTGCCTTTAGGCCGGTTGAAGCCACCCGATCGCACTTACCCCTGAAGCTCGCCGTTCATCGCCCAGTGTTCTTTGGAAACATCGCGGAAGATTATCCAGACATGATCCTTGGGAGTACCCGCGATCTCTACAAAGGCTTCCGTGATCTTTTCAACCAGGGCCTCCCTTTGCTCGCGCGTCCGCCCTTCATAAAGTTTTATTTCGACGATCGGCATCGTTTCCTTTCCTGATACAGGACTCTTCGAATCATCAACCCAGCCAGGGGGCCAGTTCTTCCAGCAGCTTCTTTTTCGGCAGGGCGCCAATGAGCTTCTTCTTGACCTCTCCACCCTCAAACAGGAACAGGGTAGGGATGCTCAGCACGTCGTAGTTGCTGGCCGTCACCTGGTTGGAATCCACGTTGAGCTTCTTCACCTGTATCTTGCCGTCATGCTCTTCACTTATCTCGTCCAGGATCGGCGCCATGGTCCTGCAGGGTCCACACCAGGGTGCCCAGAAATCAACCAGAACGGGACTAGTGGCTTTTAGTACCTCTGCATCAAAAGTTGCATCCGTGACTTCGGAAATCTTATCGCTCACTCTTCCTCCTTTTGGGGGATAGAAAGTTCGATTCAAACGGGACTATTATATTGCATGGAGATGGAATTGTAACTAAGCGTTTTCCTCGATATATTTCTCCGCCTCAACCGCGGCCAGAGCGCCCTCCCCTACCGCCACCGATACCTGTTTGAGCAGGTTGGCGCGGCAGTCGCCACACGCGAAGATGCCGCGCGTGCTTGTCTCGAGATTGTCGTCCGTAATGATGAAATCGCGGTCGTTGAGCTCGATAACCCCCTCGCAAAAAACCGTGTTGGGGACAGTCCCGATGTAAAAGAAGACGCCGTCGACCTTGTACTCCATACGCTCGCGGGTGGTCTTGTGCTCCACCACTATCTCCTCGACCTTGTTCTCACCGAGAATCTTCTTAAGGTGCGATTCCCAGATAATCTCGATCTTCTCGTTCTTGAACGCCCTTTCCTGGACGATCTTGTCGGCTCGAAGCTCATCGCGGCGATGGACGATATATACCTTGCTTGCGAACTTCGTCAAAAAGATTGCCTCCTCGACCGCGGAGTTGCCGCCACCGATGACCGCCACGACCTTGTCGCGATAGAAAGCGCCGTCACAGGTGGCGCAGTAGGAAACGCCCTTGCCACGGAACTCGGCCTCGCCCGGAACTCCGAGTGTACCCGGTTCGGCTCCGCTGGCGATGATTATGGCTTTCGCCCTGAACTCCTCGTCGTCGGTTTTCACGACCCGCAAGTCGCCCTCGACCTCGATCGTCGCCACCGGTTTGATTTCCTTAAGTTCAGTGCCGAACTGCACCGCCTGTTGTTTCATCTTCTCGGTGAGTTCGTAGCCGCCGATCCCCTCGGGAAAGCCCGGGTAATTCTCAATCTCGTCCGTAGTCGCCGCCTGACCTCCGGCGGTCGCCTTCTCAAGCAGCAGCGTCTTTAACCGGGCGCGTCCGCAATAAAGACCCGCCGTCAGACCGGCCGGACCTCCGCCAATAATGATCACATCATAATTTTCCGTCATCGATACCCTCCTGTATGAACCTGGTAAGTGATTCTATCAAATAGATCGACTTTTAGAAGCATACATGCGCGATAGGATTCGGAAGGGAAAGGCTTGGAGCGTCAGCGAAGATAGAGGGCGGCTGCAAGGCCGCCCCTTGAAGAATGTCCCTGATCGACCCAGACCGAGTTCTGAGAATCAATCGGTGGACAAAATCAGTTAGAACTTAGCACCCTGATTTCACTTATTCAATGGTGATAAGTTAACTTTAATTTATCCGTTTTCTCAGGTTTGAAGTCCCTACATATTGAAGAATGCTTATATATGTAATAATATTTATAAATAACCTGAAGTTTAAAGCGTGATCTTCTCAGCAAGAGGAGGTGACGTCAAAGGGGGAAGTATGGATCCGGATGTACGAGAAGATCTTTTCAGGCTGCATGCGCAGATATGCAAGGCGCTTGCCGATCCCAAAAGGCTGCTGATCCTCAATGAGCTGCGCGATGATGAAAAAACCGTTGGTGAGCTGGCAAGTTCACTAGAGCTGCCACAGGCTACGGTCTCACAGCATCTCGCGGTCCTTCGGCAGCGTTCTCTCGTATATTCCCGCCGCCAGGGTGTGAATGTCTTCTACCGTATCGCCAATCACAAGGTAATCAGCGCCTTCGACCTGTTGCGTGAAGTGATGGCCGAGCAACTCGCCCGCGAGCAGAAGTTGTCCGAGGCGTATAAGGAGACTGCCGACGGCGGCAAGTAGCAGGACCGGTCTTTTCCAGTATTTTTTCCGCTGTCCCTCGCAGCGGCGCTCTTCCTTCTGATATCCTATGCCATCAAACGGCGCCATCATTATGGAAGGCGGCAAGCCTGAACGAAATCCTGAACAATACAATCCTCCCGGAGCTGGAATACTGGGGCTACTGGATTGTGTTTGCCATGACCTTTCTGGAGAACTCGGCGTTTATCGGACTTATAATGCCAGGGGATGTCACACTGCTGGTGGCCGGGCTGCTTGCCTCGCAGGGAAGGCTCAATCTGGCATTGCTGATCGTGCTGGCCTCGATCGGCGCCATTCTGGGAGACAGCGCCGGCTATGCGGTGGGACGATTCGGCGGTGTCAATTTTCTGAGACGCTACGGCCGGTTTTTCTTCTTCAGGGAAAGGTATCTGGAAAAAGCGCAAAGATACTTCGATGTCCATGGCGGCAAGACGATCCTGATCGGACGCTTCGTGGCGGTGGTCAAATCGCTGGGACCGGTGGCAGCGGGAATCGGGCGCATGCCTTACAAGACCTTCCTCGCTTACAACGTTGCCGGTTCTATCCTCTCGGTGTCGCTATACCTGGTTTTAGGCTATTTCTTCGGGGCAAGCTGGCAGAAGATCAGCACCTGGCTCGGCCGGGGCGCCGCCATCGCCTTTGGCGTTCTGGTTCTGGCCGTGGTTATTTTGTGGACGGTGCGGCGACGTCGCAAGGCAAAACTCGATAATAACCCTGATTCTGAACCGAAGACTCCGGTGCCGGATAATGCAGTGCCGGGCAGTTCGGACGATTCCGGTGATGACGCCGCCTGAAAGACCATGATCTTCAGGGCTCCGCTGATGCGGACGCCGGCTTTTTCTATTCCTCAGTCTGGAATTCGACTGTTTCCCCATCCTCCAGGATCATTGTCCGCGCGAATATATCCTGCGCCGCGACGAGCATTCGGCTGTGGTACTGTACGCCACGCAGGGGATTAAGGTGGCAGAGCACGAGGTCCCGTACTCCCGCCTGCGCCGCCATCCCGGCAGCCTGCCGTGCTGAAGTGTGGGCAACATATGCTTCACGGGCGATATGTTCGGTCGCCGGGTCATCCTCCTCTACACCATCGATCCACGCCTCATGTACGAGCATTTGCGCTCCATGGGAAAACTCGGCCGTCACCGGATCTTGTGCCGTGTCCGTCGCAAATACAAACAGGTCAGCGATTCTGTAAGCGACGGAGGGATCCGGGTGAATCTGTTTGCGTACCCGGACCATAACGCCTTCGATTTCGTGTTCACCCTCATCCAGTGGCTCGACGCTGACATCTACCGGCATGTCCTCAAGCGACGCGGGGTTGAATGGCTTGCGCACGAGCGAAGCGATCGTCTCCAGGGGATCCACACCGGTCACCGACGCCGCCGGCGTGTGCAGGTGGACCGTGCGGCCCTTGAACATGGCGGGCAGATAGACGAGGCCGGCGATGTGGTCCAGATGGTAATGGGTCAGGAAAAGATGCACCTCGCGGCCCGGCTCCAGCTCGGGGCGAAACCTTTCTTCAAGCAGGCGCGCCAGCCCGGTTCCGGCGTCGAAGATAAACAGCGCCTCGGGGAAGCTGAGGATAGCGCAGGTGGTCTCACGGCGGACGGTAGGTATCCAGCCGCCCGTGCCGAGCAAAGTGAATTTCGCGTTCATGGTGTCTCCTCTGCGTTTATTAATAGCCACGGATCCACAAGCGTCAACGCCATCCCGGCTTTTCTCTCTTCGTCCAGGACGGAGCGGGATATGCCCACCGCAGCGTTTGTCGAAGACGCCTTCAGCGAAGGCGGGCACATCCCGCTTCACCCGTCCCCGCTTCTCTGTCTGCTGCGTATTCTATGATATAGAATAGACAAAGGCTTGACATCCTGAACCGGCAAGATGTGGAACCATGAATGACATTGGAGGACTTATGACGGAAGAAAATGACAATGTCGAATATCTTCCTGGCAAACCTGGCTTTTACAAGAAGGGGTCGGGAGCGTTCAAGCTCAATCTCGGCAACCTGGATGAACTGATCGAAAAAGCCGAGGAAAAGGAAGCTGAAAAACAAGAGGCGAAGCGCCTGAAGGCAGTGCCCGAGCCTGACGAACAGCTAGACGATAAGGAATGAATAATGAATACCACGGTTGAGAAGCCAGTAGAAAACCAGAAGATCGAGAATTATTATATCTGTGCAAACAAGAACGTTCGTGAAGACAAGAACGGCAACAAGTTCCTGCTGTTGCGCCTGATGAACACGGACGGCATCATAGGAGCAGTTAAATGGCGCGTGGAAGAAGCCGTGGTTGATTCTTTTGATCAGGGCCAGGTTGTAAAGATTACCGGCCGGGTCAAGAAGAGCAACTATCGCGACCAGCTGGAAATCGATCTCGAGAATATCACGCCGGTCACTGATGAAGATGAGGTCGACCCGGCTTCGCTGCAGCCAGCCAGCCCGCGCGACATGGGCGAGATGGAAGCCGAACTCGCCGGCATCCGCGACAGCATCACCAATACTTACCTTTCCCTGCTGCTCGACGAGATCTTCACCGACGACATGTACCGCGCCTATTGCCAGGCGCCGGCGGCCAAGGGCATCCACCACAATTACATACACGGGCTGCTGGAGCATTCCCTGTCCGTAAGCCAGGTGGCTGACGCGATCGCGGGACAGTACCAGGATATCAACCGCGACCTGCTGGTGACGGCCGCGATCCTGCACGACATCGGCAAGACGGTGGAGTTCAACTATTCCACGGCGATAGATTATTCCGACAAGGGCCGGCTTCTGGGTCATATCGTCATTGGTGAGAAAATCGTGGCGGACGCGATCAGCCGGCTGGAAAGCATTCCCGGGGAAGGCGCGGATTCCGGCCAGTTGCAACTTGAGGGCGGAGGCGCCGGCGCACAGCCGGAGGAATTCCCCCGGGAACTGGCGTTACAGCTTCTGCACCTGATCCTTTCTCACCACGGCGAAAAGGAATACGGTTCACCGATACGGCCCAAGACCCCAGAGGCGTTCATCCTCAACCACGCCGACGACATCGACGCCAAGGCGAACATCTTTGAGCGCAAACGCGCCGATTCCGACGATCCCTGGAGCGAGTTCAACCGACCCCTCGACCGTTTCCTGTATTTGAGGAAAGCGGAAGACCAGGAATAGCGGCGCAGGCTGGAGGCGTTCAGTAAATCGGGGATGACATCAATGGTCTGTCGCGGCTTTTCCTACCCGCAGAAACCAGTGGCCGGAATCACAATTCCCAGGATCGGTCCCATCTCATTCGACGTACTTCCGGCTGTCGAGTCATGGCAGAAATAAAAGAGGGCGACCCATGGCCGCCCCCGTGCCCTTGACCAGATTGACCCAGACCGAGAAGAATAGATCATCTGTCAGGCTCACTATTGATAAACTATCAGCTACGTAACATAGAGTAAATGGTAATAAGTCAAGTACGGTATATAGGTTTAGTCAGGATTTGAGCCCGGGTGCTGGTTGTCGGCGGGCAATTATTTATATGGGGGGCGGTGCCTTCGGCGCCGCCCCCCTGTCTTATATATCGCTGCCAGCCACGATCACACAGTACCGGCAGCCAGGTTCATCCTTAAGGAGCCGGTGGCGGCGGTACCGTCACGCTGCACTGCCACTGGGGGCACTCGAAGGTGATCGCCTTCAGGTTATCGTGCCGCACCAGTTCCGGCTTGCTGTAGCTTTCCAGCTTGCTGTTTTTATCCGTCATTATTGCATCCTCCTTAAACGGTAGGTACCGGGCCGGGATACTGATAAACACCGTACCAGCCCATGCCGGTAGCAGGCCAGGGTGCGGCCGAGGTACCGAATATGGGAGCCATCATCGGCGTATGGAACGGATCGTTGTAGCCCGAAGGCCAGGTAGCCGTCGGATCAGGCACGTCGGTAGCTATCGCATACGGGGTAGTTTTGAAGAAAACAACCCCGGGAGGTACGTTGTACTTCACTGTGGCCGTGCCTGTAGCGTTCGGCGCGATGGTGCCTACCATGACGGGACCACCATTCATGGACACACCGTTTGTCGCCGTCGCATGCACGACCATGGCGTTATAGGCGTTGCCGTGTGCCGACTGGGCCACAGGTTCACAACCGCTGCCCACTGCTCCATAGCCGGTGCAGCTGGAGGCGTAATTCATGTTGAACGGGAACGGCAGGATCGTAGAGGGTGCTCCGCCGCCTGTCCATGCCGGCGTCACATCAACCGGAGCGTTGTTCTTGATGCCAACGTTGACGGACAGGACGCCTGCGAGATAGTCAGCATACGATGCCCAGAGCGAACCATTCACCTGATATGAGAGCATGAAATCGCCTGCCGGCAGCCACTGCGGCTTTACAGCCACATGCGGCTCGGAGCCGTTCCAGTAAGCAGTGGCGCCGATCGCGGTAAGACGAGCTGTATCATATTTCCATGGCGCAGCCAGAAGCTGGCTCGAAGCGCGGGCAGCGGGACCAGGCGTGTTGTCGGGGTCGCAGCCGTTGCCGTCGGGATCTGAGGCCGGATCGAGACAGGCGACATCCGTATCCCAGTCATCGTTCCACGCCAGCATGCTGCCATAGAAGACACGGACATCAGAGAAGCCCATCGCCTTAAGCTCCATGGCGGCATAGGAAGCGCGGTAGCCGGTCTGGCACATGACGATTATCGTATCAGTCATGTCAATGGAACCGTCCATGACGAGAGACTGCGTGTAGTCATGGAAATTCGGGTTCTCGATCATGCGGATGTTATTCGGATCCATCCCGTTACCGGCGAAGTAGAAACCGATCCAGTACGGGTTGGAATATGCTTCTTCATAAGTGGGACCGGGAGTCGCCACATTATTCGGCGCCGCAGCGCCCCAGTTCCAGACAGGGTGACCGACGTTTGTGACATCATAGGTAGGCATGCCGAGCGCAGTCTGCATCGGGCACACATCAGCCAGATACTCGAACGAAGAACGGACATCCATAATGTGGACATTACCCTGATTGGCGCCGTTCGCCAGAATACCATCCAGCTCCGCCCTGTCGACATAACTGTCAAACGCGGGCGGCGTCGGCGCTGCCGGAAACGGTCCCGGAGGCGGTATCGGTACGCCTGGAGCATAGGCCCCACCCGAACTAATAGGGCCGCTCAGAGCTATTACAAAAATAACCAATAAAACAAAAGGCACCATCATGAACAACCTGCGGGCGCCCGCTTTCTTAAACACTTTCATCCCCAACCTCCTGATACATGAATAGTAGAAGTACCCCCCACCTGTGGTTTTCATCACCTCCGTCTGACGCTGGCAAGCATCTATATATATTCATATACAATAATATAATTGTACGATACTATTACAATGATTAATACTAAGGATAAACATAACTAATTTGCATCAGAACATTCTGGATGAAATGGATCTGAAATCGTGAAGAGAGCCGTGAAGCCAGGGCGCCTGAAGCCGGTGAACAAGCCAAAAATGTCTCTATCGAAGAGTATCTATGCTTGTATTAATATATATAAGTAATAATATCGGTTTATATGCATTTAAAAGACCTATTTCTGCCATCGCCAGCCAGAAGGCTCGGGTTACCCTCGAAATCCTGCGTGGAGCCAAGCCGTAGCAGCTTGCCGGAAAGCAGGCGTCGAACGAGGCCCACAGTGATGCCGCACCAGACACCGGGTAAACGCGCAACCGCCGCCCGTCGGACACACCCCCGTCTCCTTCTGATATTCTTGAGTCACGCAATCCGCGCTTTGGAGTAATGGATCACTCATGGGGAAAACTACTAAAAGAATGCAACCAGGAATAACGAACCGGGAGGAAATCAAAACACCGGGAACGGGAACAAGCCTGGCCCTGCTGATATTCATCGTCGGCGCCATCACCCTGCCGTTCATCTTCAAGGCTTTCCATCTGGACGATACGATCTTTGTCTGGCTGGGCCAGGAGAAGCTGGGTCATCCTCTCGCCCTTGGCCTTCCTGACCATGGCTATGAGGGCAACTTTTTTTCGCTCTATCTGGATACCCATCCACCACTGCATACCAGCTACCTGTCCCTGCTGATTTGGTTGTTCGGAGGGTCGGGCGAAGCGGGTCTGCACCTCGGCCTGATCATTTTTCCCGTCCTGGCGGCCGTTTCCATGTTCTACCTGGGCAAGCGGTTCACGGACAGTCCGCTGACAGCCGCCCTGCTGCTGATCGTGACGCCGGGTTTTATGGTGATGTCCCAGAGCGTGATGACCGACGTTCCGGCGTTGTCGCTCTGGCTGGCCGCCATCGCTTCGTATATCTACGCCATCGACAGTGATGATAAAAGAAAACGGCTGCTTGTTCTCGGCGGTATTTTCACATCTCTTGCGATCCTGACGACCTACCAGTCATTAAGCCTGCTGCCACTGCTGTTTGCATATGCTCTGCTGAAGCGGAGAGTCACTTTCAGGACCATGCTCCCGCTTGCGGCGGCGCTGACGGTTTTTGCCGCGATAGTACTTTATTATCTGGTTGCGACCGGCAGTCCCCCCAAGCTCTCCTATAGTTCCGGCGTAAATGTGGCTCCTGTCTTTATTGCCAACAAAGTCCTTTCGATTGTCTCGGTCATCGGCGGAGCCACGGTGTTCCCTCTGCTTCTAGCCGCGGGAATGCTAAAGAACAAAAAGGATTACCTTGGATTTATGGCCATTTTTGGCCTTTTGCTGATTTTTTTCATGGGCAAGTCCCTGTCCGGCGAGTACACCTTTGCCGCGGGCATCCTGCAGGCGATCTTTTATTCAGCCGGACTTCTGGCGATTTACCGGTTTTTCAACGCGGGGGCAGACGCGGTCTTTACCGATGAGCGTTCGGAGAAAGATCGCGACAATATTTTCCTGGTCCTCTGGATATCCGGCGTGCTGGTATACAGCGTCCTGCTGCTGCCATATGCCTCAACCAGGTATCTGCTGCCCCTGTTCCCGCCGGTAGTGCTGATGTTCGTAAGCTATGCCCGCGACGTTTTTGCGGATAAAACCCTCTGGTCGCGTTTTGCCATTGCCGCGGTCGTCTGCACCGCGATCACGGGGACAGCCGTTTCGATCGCCGACTACCAGCTGGCGGGAGTGTATCGCGCCTTTGCCTCCGACTACCCGGCAAAGCTCGCGGCAGGCGATCATCGAATCTGGTTCGCCGGCGAGTTCGGCCTTCGCTATTATCTGGAAGCTGAGGGCGACCGCTACCTTACGAAGCAGGACGATTCACCGGCACCCGGCGATTATGTTATCCTGAGCCACGGTTTGATCGCTTATTTCATTTCCGATGATCTGAAGAACCGGCTGCAACTCGATCAAAGCATCGATTATCCGGCTGGCGCCGGGTGGCCGATTCGAGTCCAGGACAGAGACAGCCAGGCAGGTTTTTATGACCAGTTTCACGGCAGCCTGCCGTATTCGGTATCTTCGGAGCCGGTCGAGAAGATAGACATCTACCGCGTCAAAGACCCGGCAGAAGTCCGCTCGCAAGAATAGAAGGCGGGGATATGGGGCATATGGCCAACAATCGTGGCTGGGGAACTATGTTTTCTATATTTTTTCATCAACTGCATCGTTTGCTAGCCGATTCGGATGAGCTCTGGAGCGGGTTCTGCCTTCCCATTGACCGCTTCCCGTGCTTGAGGAAAGCGGAGGACTAGGAATTGCGGCGCCTGCCGGAGGCACTCCGTGAATCGGGAATAATCTTCCTTATCACTCGCGGCGCCCTCTTCCTGCTGGCTCCACTGGCCTATATCACCCTGCCCAGGATCGATCCCGTGGGGCTCGATGTCCCGCCGCTGGTCGACTTAAGACTGACCGAGACATTTACCGGTCTGCCGCATTATCTCTTTGACATCTGGGCAAAGTGGGATTCGGTATGGTATCT
Source organism: Thermoleophilia bacterium (assembly GCA_041660545.1). GTDB lineage: Bacteria > Actinomycetota > Thermoleophilia > BMS3ABIN01 > BMS3ABIN01 > JBAZWE01. The sequence continues at coordinate 6,161 of JBAZWE010000037.1, read as the reverse complement.
GCAGATTGCCCAGCACGGCTATGCGGCGGACAACAGCTCCACGGCATTCTTTCCGCTCTACCCCTTCCTGATCGCAGTCTTCAAGCCGCTGTTTCTGGGTAACGGTGTGCTGGCGGGCATGTTCATCTCGCTGGCTTGTTGCCTGGCTGCGTTCTACCTTTTGTACCTGCTTGTGGAGATCGATTTTGACAGCGAGACGGCACGGCGAAGCGTTTTTTACATGGCGATATTTCCAACTTCGTTTTATCTGCAGACAATCTACAGCGAGTCCCTTTTCCTGATGCTGACGATCGGCTGTATCTACGCGGCGCGCCGCAACGAATATGTGCTGGCCGGTATCGCGGGGTCATTGGCGACCCTTACGCGCAGCGCCGGTCTGCTGCTGCTTGTCCCCATGGCGATCATGTACCTGCGTGCGCGTGACTGGGATGCGCGGGCTGTGCGCTGGGATGCGCTTTATCTGCTGATGCTGCCCCTCGGTCTGATGGTATGGATGCTCTACCTGGATCTGAGGTTCAACGACCCCTGGCTGTTCGCCGAGGCGCAGAGATATTGGCTGCGAGAATTCGTGGATCCGTTCAGAGGGCTTTACAGGGGTTTCATCGCCGCCCGGGATGGCATCAACGCCGTGCTGGCCACGCCCGACAGTTCATTCTGGCCGGTGGTTGACAGAGACCCACGTCTGTGGGCCACGTACGATGTGATGAACTTCGGCTTTGCCGTCGCCTGCATCAGCCTGGCCATTGCGTCTTTTAAGCGCCTGCCTCTCGCCTACGCAAGCTATGCGCTGATAATGCTGCTGCTGCCGCTCTGTTATCCGTCGGCGATGGTGCCTCTCCTGTCGATGCCACGCTTCGCCCTGGCTGCTTTCCCGATTTTCATCCTCCTTGCCCTATGGGCGAAAGAGAGGCGCTGGGTTGATCAGCTCGTGGTGGTGTCATCCCTTCTCATGCTGGGATTCTTCTTTGCCAAGTTCCTGGTCTGGACCTGGGTGGCGTAAAAGCAGGGACACCATCCCTGTAAGAAACTGAATGGTGTCCCCGGATTTTTCCTGTATTATTTCTCTGAGTTTTCTATCCCATCTTCGGGATCTTCGCCATCGACTCCCTGATCTTTTCTTCCGGATAGGCATAATCGGTCAGCTTACCGCTTAAGTAAGCGTCGTAGGCGCTCATGTCGAAGTGGCCGTGGCCGCTCAAGTTGAAGAGAATGACTTTCTCCTCGCCCGACGCCTTGCACTCGAGCGCCTTGTCGATAGCGGCCTTTATGGCATGGCTCGACTCCGGAGCCGGGATGATCGCCTCAGCGCGGGCGAACTGAAGGGCCGCGTCGAAGATCTCGGTCTGGCCATAGGCGACGGCGTGCATGTGACCGGCGTCGACGAGGGCGCTGATCAGCGGCGCCATCGCGTGATAGCGCAGACCACCGGCGTGGATGCCCGGCGGGATGAAGTCATGGCCGAGCGTGTGCATCATAAAGAGCGGTGTCGACGCCAGTGCGTCGCCGAAGTCGTATGTGTACTTGCCCTTGGTTACCGTCGGGCAGGAGCTGGGCTCTGCCGCCAGGAATTCGATGTCCTTCTTGCCCTCAAGATGGTCCTTCATGAACGGGAAGGCCAGACCGGCATAGTTGCTGCCGCCGCCGATGCAGCCGATGACGATATCCGGATAGACTCCCGCCATCTCCATCTGCTCCTTGCACTCCAGTCCGACTACCGTCTGGTGCATGAGCACGTGATTGAGAACACTGCCCAGCGCGTAGTTGCAGTCGTCATGTGTAGCCGCATCCTCGGAAGCTTCGCTGATGGCGATCCCGAGGCTTCCCAGGGAATCCGCGTCTTTCTCGAGAATGGCGCGGCCGGAGTTTGTGCGGTTGGTCGGACTTGCGAACACTTCCGCGCCCCAGACCTCCATCATGCTGCGCCGGTAGGGCTTCTGGTCGTAGCTGATCTTGACCATGTAGACGCTACAATCCATGCCGAACATCTGTGTCGCCAGAGCCATGGAGCAACCCCACTGGCCGGCGCCGGTCTCGGTGGCGATACGCTTGATGCCCGCTTCCTTGTTGTAGTAGGCCTGCGGCACGGAAGTATTGGGCTTGTGTGAACCGGCAGGGCTTACCCCCTCGTACTTGAAGAAGATCTTCGCGGGCGTATCGAGCGCCTTCTCCAGCCGCATGGCGCGGATGAGCGGCGTCGGACGCCAGAGCTTGTAAATCTCCTGGACCTCTTCCGGTATGTCGATGTAGCGCTCGGTGCTCACTTCCTGCATGATCAGCGACATGGGGAAGAGCGACGCCAGCGCGTCCGGGCCGACGGGCTCGCCGGTAGCCGGATTGAGCGGCGGCTTGAGGCTGCCCTCGGGCATGTCGGGCGCGATGTTGTACCACTGGGTGGGCATCTTGTCTTCAGATAACAGGGTCTTGACCGTCATGGTGCCTCCAGATTTGATATTAGTGCCTGCAAAAGAGAAATCTAGCCTGCCGGAGCCTTCTTGGCAAGGGGCAAGGGGTCAAAATAGCGTCTTTACAGATTTTCAGTGGATACTCTGGCTTCCTGATGGATAAGGTCCTTGAAAACCGGAAGGGATTTGAAGACATATGTTTTAGCGTCTTTGGAGCAGGCGATATTGAATGTGCGTGGGGTGAGGTTGACACTGAACTCGGTAAAGGCCATGCCATTCTCCTCGCAATAGTCCGCCGCCCTGTTCTCCGCCTGGACCTCACTCTTGGTTGCGTTATATTCGAAGGCTGCCAGGCGGGCTGCCTGCTCCGTGACATCGTTGGTTGACTGCCAGTTGTAATAGACGGAGGCGCTATCGATGAATATGACCACCAGCACGGCGATGACCACCGCCAGGATGATGACGGTTCCGAGAGATGCGCCATCTTCTCTCTTCCCGGTTTCCTTCATTGTTGTGATGATTCGCATTCAATCCTTCCCAAAAACACAGACGAAATCATCAAACACGTTCATAACGATGTTACCAGATTCGATGCTGTAAACCTGATGCCTTCTACCGGCGTCGAACTACCAGGAATATATATGCGATCCCCAGTCCGATACCCGCAAGGATGATGCCAATTGCCAACCATACCCTGCCGGCGATAGGATGAATACTGGCTGCGTCTCCGACCATGGCATGACCGCGTGACCGGGCGCTTGCGTCAAGTCGCGACCATCCTTCCGATTGATAAGGGACGGTGAACTGGGTCTTGCCGGCTTCCACACGCACACGCCGTTCGGATCCCTGAGGGAAAGAGACTCCCTCGTTGCCTTCTATCACAATGTCTAAGGTAAAAGCATAGAGTTTGCTGTTGACTACGGTTACGGTGGCTTCGCCATCGCCGGACCGCTGCACGAGAGGCGTATCGATTTTGATGTCCAACCCGGCGGCCTCGTCCTTGACGCTGCGGCTGAGCTCGTCAAGATATTCAAGCCCCCGGTTAACGTCGTCCGGGTTGGCTATCTCATTCAGCCAGTATGCGTTTTCCGCCGTATACATCCGGCGGGTCAGCCTCACCAGCTCCGGTTCATCGTTATCAACAGCAGCCCGGTAGTCCTCAAAATCCGAATGCACGCCGTCCAGCCGCTGATAATAAGTCTGCGCGACATAACCAGACAGGGGATCTTCATACTTAAGCAAAGTCGCCGGCTGGGCATCCGGCCTGTATTTCTGCCTCGCCTCACCCAGGGTCATGCTCTGTATCCAGGAAAGGCCGCCAAGCGTGCCATAGACGCGGTCCCGCTGCTCGATGGTGATCGGTGGGGTGGGTGTGGGTGAAGCCGTTATCACCAGACGATCGGGTTGTGCCGAAACATAGCTGTTGACCAGTGCCGCGAAGAAAGCATTCGGATCCGGACTGTTTCCCAGCAACGACACAGAAACGGCGTCGTTGGCAAAAAAACTTGTGATTCTCTCGCCGCTTAAGTCACGCAGCCGGTAACTGACCTCACCTCCGATATCACGACCCTGCACGTTATCACGCGAGTTGCCGGAAAGGACCACGTGCTCGCCTCCGGTTGCCGCCAGATAGCGTAACGAGTCGGTCGTGACATAAAGCTCGGGGGCGTATGTCCCCTGCGGGATGCCCGGCAGCTCCAGCGCCTGTGTAAGGACATCGTGACCGAGACGGAACTGACCGTTGCCGTCCTCCCAGCCCTGCCTGGCCAGGATGGGAAGGCTCACAAAGGAGTAGGGAGCGGAAATGATCTCGGAGTTGGCGCCCTTCGCCAGCTGCCGCAGATTGTTAAGGCAATCCGCGGCGGTACGGGCTTCAGGCGAGGACTCGTTGAAAGTTACCGGCTTATCGCCTCCGACTAGCTCAAATCCGTCCGCATAGTCGCCAAGCTGATTCAGAAGGGCTGGTTCAATCGCATAGGTGGTCTTAAGCTGGGGATATTTCTGCGAAAAAGCGAGATGCTGCGGCAGGCTCTCACCTGACTGCGTACTGGCCTGACAACGCTCCAGCAGGTGGGTGTCGATGAACTTGTCCTGTGCGTTTCTCTGGGGAGGGCTGCTCGCCGTCCAGAGCATGACGAGATCGAGGGGCTCGTGCCCTTTGCCGTCGGTGACCGCCAGCCAGGTCGTTCCCCACAATACCTCCTCACCGTTCTGCATGAGACTTATCTTTACAGGATAACCGCCAGCGTCCGTCTTTAAGTCGCCGGTCTTTGCCTGGTAATTGGCGACCGCCTGGCCGGTGATGCTGAAATCCTTCCTGACGCTGGTCTCATATATGGGGGCGGCGGTAAAAGCGGTTGCCGCCAGGGGCGATGCGGGCGGATATACCTTGAGCACCAGGTCACCTGAAAGGCTCCTTCCCGCGGAATCGGCTACGATGTCAAAATTCACCTCATCGCCAGGCGCGTAAAGAAGTCCGTCAGTGACGATGACCATGCCGTTCCCCGCGGCCTGGGCGGTCTGACCGGTAATCACGGCGACGAGCGCCATCAAAAGGAAAAGGGAAAGGAGGGTTATCAGGATGATCGGCGCTGCAACCGATACCAGCTTTTTTTTCGTGAGCCTGCCTGCGTATATCACTGGAGGTTTGTAGACTTTATTCCCTCTTTATGTATGCGGCGATATCCGCGCCTCGCGCCTGCACTCACGGCCGCGCCCTGCCGCAAGCCGCGAACGTATGATAGCATAGCGCCTGAAACGGGACGCACCTAAAGATCCGGACTTTACAGAAAGCGACCGGCGCGGAACGTGTAAATTACTTTTCTACCAGATGACCGGTAAATCCTTGCAAAAAAGCCGTCAACAACCAAATACGATGGATCAGATCCAGGAGTCGCTGGCGCCGTTTGTCGAAACAACGGCGGCGACGGCCATCTTCCTCGACCTTGACGGAACTCTGGCGCCGATCATGCCGCGCCCGGATGACGTGGCCATACCGAATTCCATCAGCAAACTGATCCGAAAGCTGTCGCATATGTATCTTGCGGTAACGGTTGTCAGCGGAAGGCCGGCCACGGAGGCGATGCGTATCACGGGAAATTCAGAGCTGGCCTACATCGGTAACCACGGTTTTGAGACGATGCTTCCCGGACATGCAGTCGTGGTGTGCGACGAGGCCCAGCCATATGTAGCTAAAATCCGCGAGCTGGTGGACTTCAGCCGTTCGCTGGAAGAAATGATAGATTCGGGCATCTGGCTGGAAGACAAGACGGCGACCATGTCTTTCCACTTCCGCCGCGCACCGGATCCGGAGGCCGCCAGGGCTCTTATCGAGAAGCATATTTTCCCCAGGATCAGCAAGCTTGGGCTTGAACCACGCGAAGGCCGCATGGTCATCGAGGTCAGGCCGCCGCTGCCGATCGACAAGGGTGTGGCTATCGGTCAGCTGCTGGACAGGCTCGGGGTGAAACAGGCGGTTTATATAGGAGATGATACAACCGACATCGATGCTTTCAAGGAATTGAGAAAACGCCGGCGCCGGAAATTCAAGACTGTATGTGTCGGCGTTATTTCCAGCGAGATGCCGAAGGAACTGCCGAAATACTCGGATCTCATGGTCGAGAGGGTCAGCGGCGTCGAGATAGCCCTGCAGATCCTGGCGGCGGAGGAGCCCTGATGGATATTGACGCACAAGGAAAGATCGGCTGGACCAAACGGTTTAACTATCACACGACTGTATCCATCAACAGCTGCGAACTG
>JBAZWE010000036.1:0-17113 GCA_041660545.1 Thermoleophilia bacterium | reverse complement strand
CAGCAGGAAGATCGCATTTATATGGATGCCCATTATCGACGTTCCCTCGTTCAGCGCCACGGAACTGTACATAAAGCCGCGGCTGTCGGTGACATCCAGCATCCCCTCGCTGAAAATAGCGCTGTTGAGAGTCGTGACATGCATGTACTGGTCCTTGAGCACATCCAGGATGAAGAAGACCGCCAGCCAGGTTATCATCATGACCGCGAGGGTGACGGCGGGTCTACGGGTAAGCTTGTCCAGCAGGGGGCTGTCTTTTTTGCCGAGCGTCATGCGAAGCAGCACGGTCAAAAGCGCCAGAGACCACAATGACAGGATAATCGTCGAGCGCATGGAGTCCAGGGGTGGCAATTCAACCGATTCACCTTCAAGGCTGGTGCGGTAGATGAGATACGGGAAGTAGGATATAAGCGGTGCCAGGCTGACGGCAAAGATTATTCCTGTACGACGGATAATCTCACTAACGGGCAGCATGATGCGTTTCGCAAGCAGGGATGACAGCGCGAGCCAGAAAAGTAAATATATGAGGGCGCCGGCTGTTCCTGACGCGAAAAGAGTAGTGGGGTTCCGCGACTGGGCTGCATCAAGAAGAGATGGTATGAAAACCATGCCGCCGCTGAATCCCGAAGCACCGACGAGGATGCACGCCATGGTTCGACTGCCGCAGATCCTGATGATATTCATCCTGAGTAAGTATACGTGGTGGTGAAAGCGTGCCGCTGGTGCTCATGCTCGAGGAAAGGCTCCCCGTCGAGTTCCAGCCAACTGTGACCGGTGATGTCATCCACGCTATCACCAGACTTGCGAACGCCAAAATGGATCTCCACGGGCCAGCCCTGAAGGCGCAGGAATTTAAAAAGTACCAGCGACCTCAGCAGGCAGATGCCGTAACGCTGAAAAACGCGATATCGCAGAAGGGAATCGATGAATCCCCCGGTCTTGAAGAGTTCTTCCCGGCTTTGGCGAATGTCCGCGACTCCCGGGTCGATCTGACGCAGGAGGTCCGGCATGCTGAGATTTCGTATCTTCCTCGGCAGCAGGATTAGCATTGTCAGAATCCGGAGAAACAGCCAGAGGTCGTGCGGATCCCTAAGGCGTTTTATTGTTCTCAGGATTTTCAACGGCTTTAACCAGGCCCTCTTTTTCCAGCTGTAGCGCCAGTTCGATTATGTCTACCTCGGCCTGCTCCTGTGAGATATCAAACTCCTGCGTTATCTGTATGGCGAGGTCGGCGATGGTCTTGCTGCCATCGGTCAGCACCCAGAGACGCGCCCCGACCTTGTTGAGGCTGTAATAATCACCTCGCTGCACGTGGAGCAGGACGGCGTCTTCTCCCATCGAAGTAAAAAGTACCTCATGGTCCTTTACAAGGTAATGTTCTTTCGAAATCATTCCTTCCTCTCGCCGGATGACTGGTTGGCAATTTCTTCATTCTCCAGCAGGCCGGATACGACCCGCTCGAGTTCCTCCTGATTACTGCCTGAATACAGGCGATAACAATTTGTCTGCTTCGCCAGTATGGATAATATCTCAAAGTGACGGCCTGTCGTCGAGGGGTCGAGGAAAAAAAACCCGTATCGCATCGACAGCGCCAGGGCCTCGGTCCTCGACATCGGTTCGGCCATGGTTGTCTCAGTCTCGGCAATCTGCGGAAAAACCATAACCGAGGGTATCGCCGAATCGACAACGCATTCCGGGTATATTTCCTCAATGGAAAAAGATGACTTATTGCGTAATTCGTTCACAGTGAACTTCTGTACCCTTGATAGCTCCGGAATTAACTTTATAGTTTGTTCGCTGACGTTTATTTCCTCCGGAAACGAGAACGCTTCAACGATTCCATCATCTTCTTTCAGGAAGACGGTATCGTCGCTCAGGATGCCGAATCCGTTACGCACAAGGTGCAGTGACAGCGTTGATTTACCACTGCCGCTACGACCGAGAAACAATGAGGCCCGGCTTTTCTTCACAAGACCGGCGGCGTGAAGAGGAAACAGGCCGCATTCTTTCAGTAACTGTCCCCAAAGGGGATAAAAAAACAAATTGGTGATCAGCCAGTCGGACTGCAACAGCTCCTTTTCGGCGAATCCCACCAAAATACGACTTTCAACGTCTGCGGCTATCCTGGCGCGCTCGTCTACTTTCTGATATCGCAGTCTCCCGGAATGATATACCTTCACCATTCCCCAGTCGTAAAGCATCGTAGTATCCGCAGGTATGGGCGCCATCCGCTCATCCAGAGCTTCCACCACAAACAGATTGACAACGATGTCCGGTGCATCGTCCTCTGAACCCTTAAAGGCTCGAAAAAATTTTTCCATCGCCTGTGCCACGTCTCCGGAATTGGTAACGAGCCTGGTCTTTATGCCGTGAACGTTGAAGGCCCTGGACGTCAAATTGCCCGCGGCAATTTCTTCGCCCAGCCCAGCCAGGGTGGCTACTACGCCTAAGTCTTTATTTGAGGTCATATATCAAAGGTAAGAGGTCGGCTTCGCTTATTGCCAAGCCAAGTGCAATGATAACATATGTAGGAAATTCCAGACCAGTCTGAAGCGGTCCGATATGCAGCCCTCACACATCTACATCCATATTCCTTTTTGCGCCGTTCGCTGCGCGTATTGTGATTTTTATTCCACGGCACAAGGCACCGGCAGGGCTGTGGCGTATGTCGAGACATTGCTGGCCGAGCTTGAATACCTGGACCTGGAACAGGAGAGTATCGATACGGTATATCTTGGTGGGGGAACGCCGACGCTCATTGGTGCGGATTTGCTGGAGGAAATCATGAAGGCGCTCACGGGTAGCATGCGCATGAGTGCCGAAGTAACAATCGAAGCAAATCCGTCCACGGTTACCCGCAAACTGGCTGACCGTCTCGGGCATATCGGTGTAAACCGTGTCTCCCTCGGCGTTCAGAGTTTTGATCCCCGGCTGAGGAAGAATCTTGGCAGGACCGGAGAGACCGGTGAGATTTTCAAGGCGATGGAATTCTTGCGTGGAGCCGGTTTTGAGAATGTAGGGATCGACCTTATCTTTTCAATTCCCGGACAGGGTGCGGGGGAATTGGAAAATGATATCAGGCAGGCGCTCTCTTTAAAGCCTGAGCATATCTCGTGGTACGAACTCTCCGCCGAGGAGGGTGGCGCTTATGCGCGTAAATGGGGACGCGAGCTTAAGAGTGCGCGTGAAAATGGCCCGGAGTTTTACCGGACCGTGACCGCGGCGCTGGAGGCGGCGGGATACCTATGGTATGAAACCAGTAATTTTGCGATTCCCGGGAGGGCTTGCCGTCATAACCTGTCATACTGGCGAGGTGAAGATTATTTGGGTGTAGGCGCCGGCGCCTGGAGTACCCGGGGTCTCGAGCGCTGGCGAAACGTGGAGGATATCGAAGTCTACATTCGTGAAAAAGGAATGCAGACAAGTTCACGGTTGTGCGAGCATCTTGACTCAAAGGACAAATTGACGGAGAAACTGGCTCTCGGACTTCGTATGGACGTGGGTCTGAAACGCGATGAAGTCACAGACCTGATCGATCCAGCTGAGGAAAGACTGTTAAGGGAGCGTGGATACCTCATCAGTGAAGGTGATAGAATATGTCTTACGCGTGCGGGACGCTTTGTGGCAAACGAGATATGCGCGCGTCTCTTACGGAACTAGAGATGCCCCCTTCCTGCGAGATGATAATGATATGGATGACCTGACTCCGAGACTTGCTGAAATATTAACAGCTGTAATCGAATACCATGTCGCCACCGGCAGACCGGCGGGCTCGAGATCTATTTGCCAGCAGGGCAATTTCGAGCTGGCGCCGTCAACGGTGCGCAACGAGCTTGCCCGCCTGGAGGCGCTTGGTTATCTGGATCACCCTCATACCTCGGCCGGCAGGGTGCCGACTGACAAGGGCTATAGGTTCTTCGTCGATAATTCTTTTTGCGAGCGCCGTCCTGTCGAGATAACCCTGGCTGATGATGCACGGGTCCCTGAGATTGAGATAGAAGAGGTTTTAAACCGGGCCGCCGGCCTGCTGGCAAGGGCAACCGGTCTACTCGCGCTGATCTCCGCGCCATCGCATGACAACTCTGCCATCAAGCATGTGGAAGTACTGCAGCTACACCCTGACATCGTCGTGATCGTAGTGATAACGGCATCCGGAAGCATAGCCAAGAGACTGGCGGTTTTCGATGCTCCCGTTGATCCCGGACTCGTGAGCTGGGCTCGTGGATACTTAAACGATGCAGTCTGTGGCCTGGAGCTGGGGAGCAGGCGTCTGATGCTGAGGCTGGACGAGCCGGGTCTGACGCTCGTCGAGCGTTCATTCGTGGAAGCGATTTCGAAAGTCTTTAGCGAATCGCCGGGTGGCGGTGGCGGCCTTTATGTCGAGGGCGCTTCCAGGTTCTTCTCCAGGCTGGAGGTTGGCGGCAGCTCATCGGTCCGAAGGCTCATGGAGATGCTGGACAGGCAGGATGAGATAATGGAGATGCTGAAATCCGCTCTTTCGGAGCACAATGTTTATCTGCGTATCGGCAGGGAGATACCCGCGGCGGCAATGAGCGGTTGTAGCCTGGTGGCCGCCAACTATGGCCTGGCACACAGAAACCTCGGCACGGTCGGGGTGCTGGGACCGACGCGCATGGACTATCAGATGGTGATCGGGAACGTGGCGGGTACCGCCCGTTCATTGAGCAGACTAGTCGAGGAAATCTACAATTGAAACGTGACTATTACGAAGTACTGGGCATCAACAAGACCGCGGACGAGAAAATAATCAAGAAGGCTTTCCGGACACAGGCACGGGAACTACATCCCGATGTCAACAAGAGCGATCCCGATGCAGAGGTGAAGTTCAAGGAAGCCGCCGAGGCTTATGAAGTACTAAGCAATCCGGAATCAAGAGCCACTTACGACCGCTATGGACACGATGGGCTGAAACGTGGCGGTTTTCACGATTTTTCCCAGTTCTCATTCGAGGACATCGTCCGCTCCTTTTTTGGAGACAGTTTCCTTGGCGAAGACCTTTTCGGAGGATGGGGGGGTCCGGCCCGGGGGAACGACGCCGCTGTGGCTGTTGAGATAACCCTTCAGGAGGCCGCATCGGGTGTAAAAAAAGAGGTCTCGTTCAACGCTGTTGACAGATGCGAGAGCTGCGGGGGAACTGGCGCGGCGCCGGGCGCCAGCAGAAACACATGCCCTGCCTGCAATGGTAGCGGACAGGTACGAAGCGTGGCTTCGACCGCTTTTGGACAGTTTGTGCGAACCGGCCCCTGTCATGACTGCGGCGGAGCAGGCAGCACTGTAAGCGCACCCTGCACCGCATGCGGTGGACGGGGAGTGGCGGTAAAAACACAGAAACTGGAAATAGAGATACCGGCGGGTATAGCCGACGGACAAAGCATGCGTATGCCGGGACGGGGAAGTGTCTCTGAAGGTGGAGGCGCCGCCGGAGATCTTTATATACAGGTGAGCGTCAAGCCTCACGAGACACTGATAAGGGATGGCAGCGATCTGGTCTATCAATTGCCTCTCACCGTCGTGGATGCGGCCATCGGGGCGACAGTCATGGTTCCCACTCTCGATGGAGAGGATGAGATCGAGATAAAGCCGGGTACCCAGTTCAACGAGGTCCATGTGATACGCGGCAAGGGCATGCCTTTTCTGAGAAAGCGCGGCCGGGGGGATCTCAGGATAGTGATGGACATAATGATTCCACGAAATCTGAGCGCCGAGCAAAAAGACCTGCTGCGCCAGTTTGACGAATCAACCAGCGCCAGGAATTATTCCGGACATGAAGGTCTCTTAAAAAAGATTCGGGCCGCTTTCCGCTGACCTGACTGGCGGGGAAGCGCACCGGCGAGTCAAGAGATATGCCCGCGTGCACTTTCGGCAGGGAGTGATCCATGAAGCATATCCATCGTTTCTTTGTATCCCAATCATTGACCCAGGATTCATCCGTCTGTCTCGATCCAGATGATTCTTTCCATGCCTGCAGGGTTCTGCGAATCAAGCCGGGAGATCCCCTTGAACTTGCCGACCCGGACGGTATCGTCTTCAGCGCCAGGGTGACCGGTACCGGTCGGATCGTCGAGCTGATGACTGAAAGCGAGATCATTTCGAAAAATCCTGACACAAAGCCGGGACTTTGTGTCGTCCAGGTGCTGCCAGCCGGTAAAAAAATGGACCTGATCGTTGAAAAACTGAGTGAGCTGGGCGTTGACCGCCTGGTGCCTGTCTTCAGCGACAAGTCGGTAGCGCGCCCGGCGGCGGGGACGGGGAAACTCGAGCGGTGGCGCCGTGTCGCCAGATCCGCCGCCGGGCAGTCTAAGCGCGAACGAGTCATGTTGATCGACGAACCACGTTCCTTGCGTCGATGGCTTGATGAAAAACCGGGTCTGTTTTATGTCCTCTCAACCGAGGCGGAGGGCATGCCATTGGGACAGGCCCTGAAAGACAGTACGATACCGGTTACGTTGGTGATCGGTCCCGAGGCGGGTTTCAGCGACGTAGAGCTCGAAAATTTTACAGGGTCTGGAGCTGTTTTTGTAAGTCTTGGTACGCAGGTACTGCGTACGGAGACAGCATCCGTGGTAGCCGCCGCCCTGGCCTTGCACAGACTGGGAGCGCTGGGGTGAGGATGGAGAGAATATCCATACATTCTCTCGGTTGCAAGGTAAACTACGCCGACATGCAGTCACTGTCACAGGACCTTGATCCGGTTGCCGGTGTTGCCACGGCGCTTGTAGGCACTTGCTGTGTCACTGCCGAGGGTGAAAAACAGTCACGCAAGGAAGTGCGCCGTGCGCTAAGACGTGTAGGTCCGGATGGCAGGGTTTTTGTCGCCGGCTGCGCGGCGAGACTGCATCCTGATGTTTTTACGCAAATGGGGAAAAACGTGCAGGTTCTGAAGAGCGGCACGGGAACGCAGGCTGGGGGGACGCAAACACAAAGTGGGAATATCCGGTTACAGACTGACAGTCTGGGGACGCACGACGTAGCGCGTCGTGATCCTGAAAGTCCCGACATGGCGCATGTGAGTGACGAACGTACGAGGTTCTTTCTCAAGGTCCAGGACGGTTGCGCAAACATGTGTTCTTACTGTGTTATCCCCCAGGTGCGCGGAAGGCCTCGCAGCATCAGCCTGCATGAAATCCTTAAGATTGCGCGAAAAGCCATTGCTTCCGGTTATGCAGAACTCGTCGTTACCGGCATAAATACCGGCAGTTACATCGATGCCGACAAGGATATTGCGGACCTGATGATGGAATTGTCTGCGCTCGATGGACTGGCCCGGCTGAGGCTGAGCTCGGTGGAGGCGGTTCACATATCAGGCCCACTCCTTAAGGCTATGTCCAGTCATGATGTGATCGGCAGACATTTGCATCTGCCTCTCCAGAGCGGTGATGACGGTGTACTGAAAGCCATGGGCCGTCGATATGACACTCAATCGTTCGCTGCAGTGTTGGAACAAATAAGGGAAGCGATTCCCGAAATCAATCTGACTACGGATGTCATTACCGGATTTCCGGCAGAAGATGCAAGGGCGTTTGAGAACACTGCTGATTTCATCCAGCGCACGGGTTTTTCCAAGGTCCACGTATTTCCATATTCTCCCCGGCCCGGCACGAAGGCCGCAAAACTGGGTGATCCTGTCTCCGTGCAGGAGAAGAGGCGGCGCTCCAGCAGATTGCGCGAGCTTTCAGAACAGCTTCAGGACGACCACCGGCAGAGGAAACTGGGGCATGTGGACGAAATCCTGTTGGAGTCTATGCGTGGGCCGGGGGTCCATGCCGGCTACAGCTCCGACTACACCAGATACATCGTAGAAGGCGGTCAACCCGGCTCCATGGCGAAGGTTAGCGGAGGACTTGTTACTCCTGAAGGTATATGGGGAAAGGTAATGCGGGAATGAGAGCATGAACGTGGGCGATAAAGAGATTGACAACTGCCTTTTTTGCAGGATAATAAACGGCGATGTGCCGGCGGAATTCATTCTCGAGGAAGAAGAGTTCATCGCCATCAGGGACATTTACCCAAAGGCGCCGGTTCACGTGCTGGTGATACCACGCCAGCATATTCACTGGCTGAATGATATCGGAGATACCTCCTCCGGGTTCAGCCGTTCGATGCTCGATTTCATTGTGAGGGTTGCAGAAAAGCTGGGTGTGAAGGAAAGTGGTTACCGTGTAATAAATAACGTCGGCAGCGGTGGCGGTCAGGTGATCTTTCACCTGCACTGGCACCTGCTGGCCGGGAAAAGTGCCGGATTCAATATCGGGGAGCATCTATGAGCATTACCGAAAAAGTGCAGAAGGACATGATCGCCGCGATGAAAGCGCGGGACAAGGAACGCGTTTCGGCTCTCAGGATGATTCTGAGCCAGCTTCAGATGGGGGAGAAAGAGGCCCGTGGTGAATTTGGAGAAGCCGAAGAGTTCAAGGTCCTTGCGACCGAAAAAAAGCGCCGGCTCCAGGCTGCTGAGGCTTTTCGTGACGGAGGCCGGGCCGAAAGCGCTCTGAAGGAAGAGGCGGAAGCAGAGATTATCGACACCTATCTGCCGCGGGCGATGACTGATGACGAGTTGACGACTCTGGTCGACGATGCCATTGCAGCAGTGGGTGCACAAGGCCCCAGGGATACAGGCAAGGTGATGTCACACGTAATGGCAAAAGCAGCCGGCAAGGCCGATGGCCGGACTGTCAGCGCTATCGTAAAAAACCGTCTGGGCGCATAGATAGATGTTGCCGGCAATGAGAAAATGATGAAGACGAGCATCGAACTGGACAATGTCACAGTCGTCGAATTGACCGGCGAGCATGACGCAACCCTGAAAGCTCTGGAAAAAAAGCTTGGTTGTGAAATTGGATTGCGCGGCAACATAATCTCGCTCGAAGGGGACGATATCGAAGTAAGACGCGGAGAAGCGCTCATCGGAGAACTTGTGGAGCTTATCGGCGCCGGACATTTGATAAATAGTGAAACCGTGGCATCGGTCGGAGCGATGATGGACGACGACGGCAGACCCGTGGAGGTGCTGGGGGATATCGTCTGGGAGAATCGCGGCCGCAAGATCGTTCCCAAGACCATAAATCAGAAAAAATATGTCGACGCCATGAGAAGTAACACCATCACTTTCGCGATCGGTCCCGCAGGTACCGGCAAGACCTATCTGGCGCTGGCGCTGGGTGTAAGCGAATTGTTGACGAAGAAGGTAAACCGTATCATCCTGACAAGGCCTGCTGTCGAGGCCGGAGAAAAGATCGGCTTTCTGCCGGGTACCATGCTTGAGAAGGTGGACCCATATTTAAGGCCGCTCTTTGATGCTCTCTATGACATGATGGAGCCCGACAGGCTGACAGGGCTCATGGAGCGCGGGGCGATCGAGGTGGCGCCACTGGCCTTCATGCGCGGGCGCACGCTCAACGATTCCTTTATTATTCTCGATGAGGCTCAGAACACCAGCCCGGAGCAGATGAAGATGTTCCTTACACGCCTCGGTTTCGGTTCCAGGATGGTTGTAACCGGTGACATTACCCAGGTGGACCTTCCCGACGCTCGTTTTTCCGGACTTGTGAGTGTCGTCGACATACTGGAAGAAGTCTCCGAGATCGCCTTTATAAATTTTGAAAGCAAGGATGTAGTCCGGCACAAGCTGGTGCAGAAGATCGTGGCCGCTTATAAAAAATATACCGCCAACCAGCGCTGACCGGATACCGAATGTCATGAAACCTCCCACAAGATTAGGCCGCACGATTATGTTCGTGCGCGGCGGCTTCAACAACATCAACCTGCGCGTCTTCGCGATCGGATTGATCGTGGCAACCTGGCTGGTCCTCTGGGCGCTGCTGGGCAGCGCATACGTGCCGGCAAGATATGACCTGCAAAGCGGGGATGTCGCGCCGGACTTCATTCGCGCGCCGAGGACTCTGACTTTTGAGAACAAGGCCGAGACGGAACGGAGGCGCGAACAGGCCGCCGAGCAGGTATCACGCGTATATACATACGATTCCACGGTACTGCAGAGGGTAAGCCGTAACATAAACAGCTATTTTGAGAACGTCGCGCGGATCGTCACCGAGGAAAAAGCCGCCGACCAGGCCGCCTCACAGCCTTACGATCCGGCGAAATCTGTCAGGAAGATTATGGATTCTGCGGCTGCTCCGGTTGTCAGTGAGGGGAGCCTGAAGGTCCTGGCAGGTCTCGAGCCTGCCCGTATAAGTGATGTAGGCATGGTGGTGCACGACAGCGCCGGCCGTATTCTGGATGGAACCGTGACCGAGGCGACACTGGCTACCGACAAGGACAGGCTGAAGGCAATTCTGCAGACCACGCAGCTTACGCCGGCGGAGATGCAGGCCGCCGGGGAAGTAGCGGGGACCTTCCTTGAGCCTAATAATATTTATAACAATGAAAAGACACAGCTTGCCCGGGAGCAGGCGGCTGCCAGCGTGCAACCCGTTGTGGCTACAGTAAGGAGCGGTGAGACAATCGTGTCACCGGGGCAGGTTGTCACGGCCGACAATGTCGCGACTCTCGAAGCTCTCGGCCTGACCGAAGACGGCCGCCGGCTCGGCACGTTCGCCGGCATCGGCCTCCTGCTCGCCTTGCAGGTGGCTTTCATGACTCTATATGTTGACCGCTTTGAGAGGCGCGTGCGTGAATCGAGGGCGATGATGTTCATCGTGGCTTCTCTTCTAGTCATGTTCACGTTGATCGACCGCATATCCGCCATTCCACCCCTGTCACCACTGATTGTGCCGATGACCGCCCTGGGGATGCTCGGCACCCTGATGCTGGGAACCAGGATGGCGGCCATTCTTGTGGTGATGGCCAGCGCCAATCTTGCCGTTGTGGGGGGTTCTGATCCCCAGTACATCATTGTGGGTTTGATGGGCGGCATCTGCGCGGTCTTCCTTGTGACAAGCGTTTCCCAGCGGCGGGACCTGCTCAAGGCCGGGCTTATTTCGGGAGCGGTTGTCACCGCTACCGCCATGGGGGCCAGTCAGATAAGCGAGACTTCCTTCTCCCGGCTGGCGTCATCAGCGACCTGGGGTATCGGTAATGCCACACTGGCGATAGTCGCAACGGTCGGGCTGCTTACGGTCTATGAGATGGTTTTCAATCTGCCGACGCCATTGAAGCTACTGGAACTGGCCGATCCGACCCGTCCGGTGCTGAAAGAGCTGATGATGAAGACGCCCGGCACCTACAACCACAGCATTATCATGGGAAATATCGCCGAGACCGCAGCCGAGGCTATCGGCGCAAACCCCCTGCTGGCGAGGGTGGGCGCCTATTACCATGACATAGGAAAGCTCAGCCGTCCGGACTATTTCATCGAGAACCAGTTTCACGTGAAGAACCCTCACGACCGGCTGACGCCGGGACTGTCGCGTCTGGCGATAACCGCTCACGTAAAGGACGGCGTGCGTCTGGCGCAGGAAGAGGGTCTGCCGCCCGAGATCCTGGATATCATCAGGGAGCATCATGGCACCACGGTTCTGTCGTATTTTTACCACAAGGCGAAAGTGACGGCGCGTGACGGCAAGGTCGATGAGGAGACATATCGTTACGCCGGCAAGAAACCAGGCTCACGCGAGTCGGCGATCATCATGCTCGCCGATTCGGTAGAGGCGGCAGTAAGGTCGATTCCAAACCCCACGCCTCGAAAAATAAAGACCGTCATCAAGGATATCTTCGATCATCGCCTGCGGGACGGACAGCTCAGTGAGAGCCGCATGACTTTTGGAGATCTTGAAAAGGTGCGTAAGGTTTTTGAAAAGTGCCTGCAGGGGTTCGGCGCCACGAGGATCGCATATCCCGGTTCATTGAAAGCAGTCGAACAAACACCCAAGAGCCATAAGCCGGGAACCGGAGGCGGCTCGGTAGGATCAGCCAAATGAGCGGCGCGCAAGGACTGGAAGTGGCGATGGACAACCGGTCGGGCCTGGAAATCGACTTAGAGAGCGCGGCGTTGAACGCAACCACGGTTATGAGCCATCTGGGCATAAAAAAAGGCGAACTCGGCCTCAGCTTCGTAAGCGTGGAGGAGATGACGCAGCTAAACCGGATGCACATGGATCGCGAGGGACCGACGGACGTGCTTTCATTTGCGATTGACGTTTATGATCCTCTGTGGCATGAGGAAACCGAGTCCGGTGTGCCGGTTCTGCTGGGCGATGTGGTAATCTGCCCCGAGGTGGCCAGGGAACAGGCCGTCAGACTTGATTCAACCTTTGAAGATGAGATATGCCTGTTGCTCATACATGGAATATTGCATATCGCCGGCCATGATCATGAGACCGATGCCGGAGAAATGGAAAGACTGCAGGACGATCTGTTCGGCAGGTTTTGCAGCTGATGTCAGAACGGGATGCACAAGGTCTGGAATAACAGCTACGGATATTTTCAATAAACACAGGATCCTGATTATCCGAAAAACAGGGGCCGGAAAGATTCAGACATGTATCGCCGCAGCACATTAAAAAGTTTTACATGGGCTTTCGAGGGCATCGTCTATGTGTTGCGCACCCAGCGCAACATGAAGATACATTTTGCCGTCGCCTTCATCGTGCTTGGAGGAAGCCTCCTTTTTGACCTGTCGCGCCTGGAGATCATCGCTTTGTTGTTAAGCGTCAGTTTTGTGTTGGTGATGGAGATGATCAATACATCGGTAGAGGCGGCCATCGATACGTTCGGCACCGCTTTCGACCCCATGGCCAAGATAGCCAAGGACGTTGCAGCGGGTGCGGTCCTCATTTCTTCCCTAAACGCGCTTGCGGTGGGATACCTTCTCTTTTTTGACCGGCTCGAGGAACCGTCACGTAATCTGGTAAACCTCGTAAGGCAGTCACCGACGCATCTGTCGGTCATCGCCCTGGTGCTTGTCCTGCTTCTGGCTATCGTCGTCAAGGCGATACTCCACCAAGGATCCCCATTTCAGGGCGGCATGCCTTCCGGTCACAGCGCCGTGGCTTTTGCCGGCTGGACGGCAATCACCTACGTCTCGGCTTCCATGGAGCGGGGAATGCTTATTTCGCTGCTGGCTTTTCTTATGGCTTTTCTTGTCGCCCAAAGCCGGGTTGAGTCAGGCATCCATTCCGTCATTGAAGTATTTGTTGGAGCAATTCTGGGTATAGGCGTAACGACGATATTGTTTCAGCTGTGGGGATGATGGGACGCCACGGGCGTCCGGACAACCGAGGGCATATTATTCTTCCTCGCGGCATTTTCAATACGGGAATATAGATTGACTGAACCCAACACCCAGCAGCAGGAACTGATCGAGAGCGCCATCCAGGCCGGCCGGCAGGCATACGTCCCGGAGTCCGGTTTTCGGGTTGGCGCCGCCGTACTGGCGGCCAGCGGAAAAATATATGCAGGCTGCAACGTCGAGAATGCGTCGTATGGAATCTCGACATGCGCAGAACGTGTTGCGATGCAAAGTGCGGTTGCGGCGGGAGAGCGTTCATTCCAGGCCATTGCCGTGGTCGCGGGAGAAGGCGATTATGACGCTCCGCCTTGTGGGGCATGCAGGCAGGCCCTGTTTGAGTTCTCGCCTGAAATGGTTGTTACATACAGATACGGGGGCAGATTTATCTCAAAAAGCGTCGCTGAACTGCTTCCGGACGCGTTTGACAGAAAGGACGTCGGCAATGGTTGACGCAAAAAAGCAGAAGGAGCTTGTGATACGCCGATTGACTCATCTGGACACGGTCACACTGTCGCAGCTGACAAGGTATGGCCACGAAGCTCTCGGTGAATCAGCGCTGGACGCCTGGATGCTGCCCGTTATCGCAACCTGCGGGCTGCTATTCGTAGGCAAGTCAGGGGAAGAGATCATCGGGTCAGCCGAGATAGTACGCTGCCTCGAAGAAGGAGACCTTTATCTCGAAGGTATGTATATACGACCCGAGTATCAGCGGATGGGTTATGGCGCCAGTCTTCTTTCTGGAGTCTTTGGCATCCTCTCCCAGGAGGCTTTCAACAGGATTCTGGTGACCCTGGACCCCGTAAACGAGGCCGGCCGCAGGCTCTATGAAAAATCGGGTTTTTCCGAGATCGATTATCTACCCGATCATTATGGCCCGGGACGGAACCGGCTTCTTATGGCTGCATCTCTTGAAACCGGCACCGGTTCACGGGTGTCAGACAAATGAAGAACGAGACCGATCCCTCTTTCCGTTCAGGTTTTATCGCGGTTGTCGGCAGACCGAACGTCGGTAAATCGACATTGGTAAATGCGCTTGTCGGCGAGAAGGTCGCCATCGTATCCAGGACACCCCAAACCACACGTCATCGCATCGCCGGAGTGATAAACGGCGACGGATTCCAGGCGGTTATGCTGGACCTGCCCGGCTTTCAGAAGCCCAGGGACCGTCTGACCGAGCGCATGCAGACAGCGGTAAACACTACATTGCGTGAAGTGGACCTGGTGCTGATGGTCCTAAACGCCGCCGAGAAGATCGGAGCTGGCGACCGCTTTGTCGCAGAAGCGGCCTTTTCCGTATCAACGCCGGTGATAATCGCGCTCAACAAGATCGATCTCGTTTCAAGCGACGGTCTGCTGCCCCAGATCCAGGCGTCCGTCGGACTGGGAGACTACGAGGAGATCTTTCCGATAAGCGCCAGGAAGGGCCAGGGACTCGATGCGCTGAAGAACGACATAATCGCGAGGCTTTCCGAAGGACCGATGTATTACCCCGCGGATGCCGTCTCCGACCAGCCGGAGCGGGTATTAGCCGGCGAGATCATCCGTGAGAAAGCGATCATTCTTACACGGGAGGAAGTTCCACATGCCGTTGCGGTGAATGTTATGTACATGGAACAGAGGGGAAAGAAGCAGATGGTTGATATCGAGGCGGTTCTGATCGTGGAACGGGATTCGCAGAAAGGTATCCTGATCGGCAAGCAGGGGCAGATGATCAAGGAAATTGGGACGCGGGCGCGCAAGGACATAGAGGCGCTTTTGGGTTCACAGGTATTTCTGTCGCTCGCGGTCAAGGTAAAGAAAAAATGGCGTGACGACGAGAGAATGCTGGGTGATCTCGGGTTGTGATTGCCGGACACGGCCGGCTTTGGGCCACAGAAGCCCCTTGCGCCGTGTGATAGTATAAAACACTGCCGCGCTGGTTGCCGGAAACACCGGTGGATGCAGCGTCAAGACCGAAACTTACGGAGGCCGCTTATGGCTTTGAGAACTGAAGAACTGGCAAAGACGATAGATCATACGCTTTTAAAGCCCGATGTGACCAGGGCGGACATCGAGACCCTCTGCGAAGAGGCGCGTCACCATCATTTTGCATCCGTGTGCATCTTCCCGTATTACGTGCCCCTGGCAGCCACGCTGCTTAAGGGCCATGACGTCAAGGTTTGCACGGTGATCTCTTTTCCCTTCGGCGGTGACACCACCCGCACCAAGGTAAGGGCGGCTGAAAACGCCGTTGGCATCGGCGCTGACGAAGTGGAATTCGTAATGAACATAGGCGCGATGCTATCGGGTAACTTCCGCCTTGTGCGTGACGAGATAACCTCAGTTGTGCGTGCCGTGAGGATGAAGAGCGTAAACGTCGGCAAAGGACTGGTATTGGTCAAGGTGATCATGGAAACGGCGTATTTCGACAAGAAACTGAAAAAGCTGGCCTGCAAGATGATCGAGGACGGCGGGGCGGACTTTGTTAAAACATCAACCGGATTCGGCCCGGAGGGTGCGACGGTAGCCGATGTGGAGCTGCTGCGCGACGAGCTTTCGGAGAATCTGGGCGTCAAGGCGGCGGGAGGAATCAGGACCGCTGAGGATGCAGAGACCATGATCAACGCCGGGGCCGCCCGTCTGGGCACCAGCTATGCCGTTGAAATCATGAACGAGTTTTCAGAACACAAGGAATGATTGAAACACACCGTGCCTGAGGATACATCCACATTCGATATAAGCGAACTTGTGTTCGATGCGAGTGGTCTCATACCGGCTATCGTCCAGGACTGGAATACTGGTGAAGTACTTATGATGGCCTACATGAATGAAGAGGCGCTGAAAAGAACAGTGGAAAGCGGGCGAACCTGGTTCTGGAGCCGTTCGCGAAAGACTTTCTGGAACAAAGGCGAGACAAGTGGCCATTTCCAGTTCGTGAAGTCCCTGCGCTATGACTGCGACCAGGATTGTCTGCTGGTGCTGGCCGATCAACGCGGTCCTGCCTGTCATACCAACGAACATACATGTTTCTACCGGTCCATGGACGGACAACCGCTGACGCCGGCGGTATTTGAAGCGCTCAGCAGGCTTAACGAACTCATTCGTGAACGCAAACGGCTGATGCCACCCGGGTCGTACACGACCGGCCTTTTCGAGAAGGGCACCGACACGATTTTAAAGAAAGTGGGCGAGGAGTCATCAGAGCTGATCGTGGCCGCCAAGGGAGGCGACCGGGACGAGGTTATCTACGAAGCTGCCGACGTCATGTATCACATGTCAGTTTTGCTGGCAAAGGCGGATGTCCAGCTGAACGAGGTGTTCGAGGAGCTGCTTAAACGATGGAAATAGACGGGTCGGCGGCCGCGCCTGCCAGTCCTGAGATACACCCGACCCTGGATGAAGTACGCGAACTCGCCGGAAACTACAATCTAATCCCTGTTTATCACAGCTTTATCTCCGATCTTGAGACGCCTGTCTCCGCGTTCCTGAAACTCGGCGCCCGCAAGAACTCCTACCTGCTGGAGAGCGCCGAGCAGGGCGAGCGCATCGGACGCTATTCTTTTCTCGGTTGCGACCCGCGGGCGATCGTCACTTTCGAGGACGGCGAGCTGAAGATCCGCGAGGGCGACGACGAGACCGTGACCGCCTGCGATGACCCCTTTGACGCAGTCTCCAGTTACATGTCCCGCTACAATGCACCGGAGTTCGAGGAACTGCCGCCGTTCATCGGCGGCGCCGTCGGTCTGTTCGGTTACGACCTGGTGCGCTGGGCCGAGGAGCTGCCGCCGGCGAACCCGGATACCCTGGGGCTGCCTGACATGGCTTTTCTGATTTCAGACTCGACTGTCATCTTCGACCACCTCAAGCACACGATTTTCGTGCTTGCCAACGTGATGGTCGAAGCGGCCGAGGATATATCCGTTTCAT
>JBAZWE010000035.1:0-17356 GCA_041660545.1 Thermoleophilia bacterium | reverse complement strand
GAAAACGAAAATCTTTGCGATAGTTAGTATGCTTGCAACACTTATTGCAGCTGGTGGCGGCAGGTGGAGCGTCTAATAAAAGTTACATAACTAATAAAAGTAATTTGCCTTCCGGTCTTATTAAAAGACTGTTATAATGCGTCGCACTCCGTGCTGGCGCATTATAATTTGTGGATAAACCACAAAGACAGTGTATCGGGAGGCATCGGTGGACAAAGGCTTTACTTCAAAGAATAAAGCGCCACTAATTCTGGTTGCACTGTTGAGCCTTGCCAGCGGTGCACTTTTTGTCTTCTTTTTTTCTCAGACAACCTGGGATAGAACCATTGTATTACGAACCCTCCTGCTGATTGCTATTGCCTGGGCTGCAGAAGGTTTGGCGGTTCAGTTTTCCAAACGAGTCTATGTCAGTAGTGCAAACCTACCCATACTGCTAGGCATCTTTTTCCTGGGCCCCGCACCGGCCGGATTGATAGCAAGCATTAGTTCGCTGGCGCAAAGCCGTAATAAAAATCCCCTCAGGGTTCTTTTCAACTTCTCACTTAACGCAGCACCGGCAATGCTTGTGGCTTATCTCTTTATTTATTTACAAGACTTATTTAACTTTGGCGGCCCTATAACCTCGGTTAGTATTGAGTTTATACTTCTTGGAATTGTTGCCGGCCTTGCCTGGGAGTTGTCAAATTTTTCCCTGGTTTCTTTGGGTATATGTCTTGCCTTCAAACAACATTTGATCGCTATATGGAAAAATAACTTCCTTCCAGCCTTGCCAACACAACTGATAATATTGGGATTCGGCCTAGGAATAAGTGCTATTTATATAAAAGCCGGCATAGCCACAACTGTGTTATTTTTCGTCCCCATATTTGCTGGTCAGCATGTCTATAAATTGCTGGTTCAGCAAAAAGAACTTCTTGTCGAGCAAACAACGATGTCAGAAGATTTGATGGATATGAACATCGGACTCGCGGGTGCCCTCATCATGCTTCTGGATAGCAAAGACCACTATACCGCCAGTCATTCTGCCGGCGTTGCAATGTATTGTCGCGATATGGCTCGAATGATGGGCATGTCAGAAGATGAACAGCGTATTGCCCACATGGCCGGACTGCTTCACGATCTAGGCAAAGTTGGTACCCCTGATGCAGTGCTTAAGAAAGAGGGGGAGCTCACGGCACGCGAATGGGAACAGATCAAGGAACATCCTACAACCGCAGCCGAAGTTCTCTCACAACTTGCAACACATCAAGAGATCGCTGATATCATAAGGCACCATCAGGAACATTTTGATGGTACCGGTTATCCGTATGGCATAAGCGGTGATGAAATACCCGAGCTGAGTCGCATGCTGGCCGTTGCTGACACCTATCACGCTCTGACTTCAGATCGACCTTATAGGGCGGCAAAAAGTCCATTCGAAGCCTTGATCATATTGCGCCGCGTTGCCGGTACGCAGCTTGATCCTAAATATGTTGAAGTAATGGCACAGGTTCTGAAGAATGAGGATCTCAGTTATAGGGAGGGAAGCAAGGCCGACTTTCTGAGTGAATTCAGAAAAGGCCGGCCCGCCCTCAGGTTAGATGCGCTCCGCGCTCGCGCAAAAGAACATTAGATACGCCCCGGTTGAACTACTATCTCCCACTCCTCATTTCACTTCCGCTATGTTGATCGTTTCCCACTCTCACCATTTACGTGCTGCAGAAGCGTAGATCAACCTACCCTGAGACTCCGGAACATGCTGGGCATGATGTACCTGGAATGTCTCAAACCCGCTAACCCTCTCGTATCTTGATTCTACCTTACCTCCCATTGTTTTAATTGCTGGACAGCCGACGAACCAGCAACTTCAACTAATGGAATTCTATCTATCTTGAACAAGTATTAAATCAACCAATGGTTGTATTTTTCTTTTTAAAAAGTAGTATTTTTAGTTACTATTTTCCATTTGCTGGAAATATAGAACGGCTTCCAGGCGTCTGCTAATTCCCAGTTTGCGAAAAATCTTGTTTATATGGCTTTTGACAGTTGGCTCTGAAATAAACAGCAGCTCAGAAATTTGACGATTGGATGCACCTGTCGCCAGCACACCAAGCACTTCCATCTCTCGAGATGTCAGAATATCTGAAGGCAGCTTTTTCTCATATCGCAAATTCGCCAATATTGATTTTGCGGAACCACGAACATTAGCATCCTCATCTCTCAATAGTCTATGAAGAAGTGTTACAGCATTTCTGCCACCGATGCGGCCGATTAACTTAGTGATTCTATTTCGTAGTTCCACCGACCGGCTGGATAGAAGGGGCTCTAGCGCGAAGAGTGCTGACTCACCAATGATTTCCAAGATCATACTCACATAATCAGACTCGATATCATTAGATAGGGCTGTTGTAAACAAAGGCAACGATATCTTGCCTTCCTGGATCATAAAATGATTATGTTGATATTTCCTGGCTCTTCTTAGCGCGGCATTTAAGTATATCTTTTCATTTTCATTATCTCCTGAAAGATGTGCAGCCCATGCGCGATGAAAATCGATATTGGTTAATACATATCTAAAGCTAAATTTACAGGCAATATCTTCTGCATTACGGAAATGGCGCACAGCCTCATTATTATCACCCATACGAATGGAGTCAGCGCCTAAATTCGACTTGCACATCGCCATATCATAATGCTCTCTGTGTTCCTCAGCATTCTCATAACTCTTAACATGTACCTCATATGCCTTAGCAAAGTTACCTTTTCGTCGCTCGTAAGTACCCAGATGACACATAGCAGCACAAATAGCATTCCTTTTGTTTTCCATGTTTTCCACTGTTACCACTGCTTGCTGAATATAATGTTTTCCTAAACCATCTTCACCGATCGCCTGCAAGATACAACCATATGAATCGAGGATGAGGGGCAACCACTTATTATCTTTTTGTTTTACAGCTGTCACCAAACACTCTTCAGCTAACAAAGCTGCTTGCTCATATTTACCGAGCATCATTAAACAAGATGCTAGGTTATTTCTATATAGATTTCGAAGATAGAGCGCGTAGCCATCCGATTTAATAACCTCTTTAAGATAAATATATCCATGTTTAAAATCGCCTATTCGTAGTGATTGCAACGCTTGCAAAACTCTAAACTTTATAAAAACGTCCTCCATACTTGTTTCGTAAGCCAAAGACTTTGCCTTCGAACAGTAAAATTCCACTTTTTTATCATTAAATAAATTCCAATAATTTACACATATTCTGTATATGATATCGATGCGGAGCTTTGGATCTAATGACATCTCCAGGAATGGTTCAATTTCCTTTATTCCTTCTAAATTTCTGCCTAGATCAGATAAACACTCCGCGATTGAAAGGGCACAACTGCTACGTATTTCTATATTTTCATTTATTATTTCTTGCTTTGCGGCTTTCAGTAAATAGATAGCACGCTCGCTTTTTCCATATGCCATCAATAGCTTGCCGTGGTACATTTTTAAAAGGGGTGAATTTCCTTGATCTCCGATTTTGTTCAGTAAACTTTCGATTGTCACATACTCACAATTCCTGAGCAGATCTTCGCCTATTATTTCTAATAGGCGCACTGCATCCTTATATTTATTTGCATCTGTATATAACTCAACAGCCTCTTTCTTTGCTCCTATATCCTCTAAAACTCTGGCTATTCGTACTTGCAGTAGTTCAATATCCTCGCTACTTAAATTATCTTCTAAACGTGACCTTAGAAAAGCACGAAATAATGGATGGAACCGGTAGAGATCGGTACCTACCAGGCAGCACATAAATAAATTTTCTTTTTCTAAGAGATGTAATAAATCCAGTACTTCGCTTCAAATACAGCCTTACAAATTTCCGGATCAATAAATTCCAATAAAGAGCATTTCATTAAAAATAATTGGAGATGTGATGTCTGTTGGTCAAGTACCTCTTCAGCCAGGTACTCATAAATATTTCGTTGTAAAACTTTCTGATTGAATAGATCGGGAAACCTTGAAGCGCCGGATCTTAAATAACTTTCTGCTAGAACCAGACCAGTTACCCAGCCTTCAGTACTCTTAAGTAACCTCTCAAGAATCTTGTTATTGTCACTCAGGTTCCACATGTCACACAGCAACTCTATTGATTCCTGATTGGTAAATCGTAGATCATCTTCAGAAATTTCTTCTATAAGACCATGAGACCTCATGCGGCCAACATGCAAACTTAAACCATTACGACTAGCTAAAATAATGACATTGTTTTCAGGCTGGTGCTCAATTATTAAATTGAATAAATTCGATGCGATTTCGGCGGATTCCAATATATGGAAATCATCAATGCAAAGCATCAATGGCCTTTCAAGCCCCTCCCTCATCTCATCAATCAGAACGGCCAGGATGCTTTCTGCTTCTGTTTCTATGTTTGTGGCTTCGCTTAATCTGACGAGACTGCGATTACCGATGCCGTTGCATGCATCGGAGATTCCTGTGATCAGGTGTCGCAGAAATACTGCGGGGTCTCTATCGAAATTGTCTACCTGGTACCAGACTTTTGGCCCTTGATGCAGTTCGGCCAGCTGTGCCATCAAAGTTGTCTTGCCGTAGCCGGGACCGGCGCAAATGGTAAGTAGTCTTTTTTCCTTCAGACGGGCAAGCTTAATAAGTCTGGGGCGGGTCAGGATATTACGCAGACGTGGCGGGGTGAGTTTACTGGTCAGGACCGGATGGCGCACTTTAGCTGCTACAGCATTTTCAAGAGGCACTAAAATCACTCATTGTTTCAACGGTTCGTTTTCCTTCCTGCATTTTCATTCCTGATTGCCCATCTGAGCCATTCCGCAACTCGTGGAAAAACATGGCAGCCTGTACGCGTTTTTTGATTCCCAGCTTACGAAATATCCTCGTGACATGCGACTTTACGGTCTGTTCCGTTATATACAGACGTTCTGCAATCTCAGCGTTGCTTAAGCCCTCGGCCAGTAGTGGCAGAATCTCTGACTCACGTCTCGACAGAAGGTCTTCAAAAGAATTGATGCGCGTACCCAACGCGGCGTCCTCCTCCTTGGCCACACGTCGTACGTCGGCATCCTCGTCATGCAACATCCGCTGAATATGCGAATATGCCGCCGCTCCTCCGACACTGCTCACCGCGACCAGAGCAGTTTTCCTGATTAATGGGCTCTCTGACTTTAGAATCGGAGTAAGGAACTTCAACGCCGGCCGACCGATATTCTTAAATACATATGTGAGATATTCAAGCTCAACACCGTTTTCAAAAGCGAACGCCAGTAATTCCAGACTTCTTTTACCTTCCTGGATCATGAAGTGATTGTGGCCCAGCCGTGACGCGAGACCCAGTGAGTGACTGATCGCGTTGAGAGCTTCATTATTTTTTCCACATGCGAGGTCACGCCAGGCCCTGTGAAAATAAATCTGAGCCTCCACATATCTGAAACCATGCTTTCCGGCTATCTCCTGTGCCTCATCGAGCTCGGCAACTCCCTCGATGCCATGACCTTTGAAAATACGGATCTTGTCAGCCCCGATGTTGGCCAGACTCATTGCGATCCCGTATGGGCTGCTCTCATCCTTCTGGAGTTTCAACGAGTGCTTGTGGGCTTTTAGTGCGGCTCTTAAAGCGTTACGCCGACGATCACAAGTACCCAGATGGTTATACTCACAAAGATCGATCATACCTGACGATTCGCAATAACTTGTGAATCTGAGGGCCATTTTGCGGCCCTCTTCAATATTGCCCAGCCCTATCTGTATTTGCGCCATTGCCTCATACTGCTCCCAGTAATTTCGATGCTCTCCCAGTCCCTTCGCAATAGAAAGAGCGTTGACTGATACGGCATGAGCCTGTTCATAGTCACCCGTCAGATACAGGGTTACCGCTATGTTATTGATCAGCCTTGCATGATATTCAGCCTGCATCCCGGAGTTTGGGTCTATGTTCTCCAGCTTTCTTAAAGCATTCCTGAAATCACCGGTTATGTAGTCCATGTTGATTGAGCACAGTTCGAGAATCGTGTTAGCTTCGATTTCTGTTCTATCGCAAAGTTTTAGTGCCTCATCCTGGAGTTTTTTTGCGCCATCCATGTCACCGATTCGTGCTCTCTGCGATACAGCCGTGTCATACGCAATTGCCTTTTCGCTGGAATTTGTCGCAAGCTTCATCGCCTCCCGCACCGCCGCCAGACTTTCTTCGTTCTTGCCCACAAGGAGATACAGCATGCTCTGTTGCTGGGCGCACTGGAGCAAACCTTTCCTGTCCCTCTTCGCCTTAAAACCTTTTCGCGCCTCAAGATATTCCTGCCCGGCCTCGGCGAGCTCGCATTTTCTGTTCATGACTCGTGCCATGTACAGGCGCAGCCATGGCCTGCCTTCCCTTATCTCTTCCGGTATTCGATTGAGCCAGCGCTCCAGGGTCTCCAACCTGCCGGCCTCCAGAGTGTATTCTGCATAAGCCTCAATCAGATCCGCCGCGCCATCTTCAAATCCGGCACACAGGTAGTGCTCGATAGCCTGATCTTGCCCGCCCTGTTTCTCATATGCCTCGCCAAAACCTCGATGAAGCCCGGCAATCTCGGTTTTCGTGCAGGTCTGGTTCAACTTTTCCTGGAGAAATTCCCTAAATAGCGGGTGATATCGATAGGAAAGACTTGCCTGATCCAGGCTCGTTATCATAATGTTGCGATTTTCAGCCTCAGTGAGAATACTGGCGGCATTTACCGATTCATCCTTGCAGAAAACGCTATCGCATATTGATGGCTCTACCGTCTCGGTGAGCGAACTCTTGGTCAGGAAATCACGCATACGGGAGTCGAGGCTGTCCCAGACTTCTTCCGTGAGGTAGTCATCGATTGCTTTTGTGATGCCACGCGTCTCTTTGAAATCCCTCGGCACTCCACCCTCGGCATCGATGATATTCTGTGAGATCACAAGCGCAACGGGCCAGCCTTCAGTATGGGTGTGCCAGGCAAGGATCTCATCCGGCCTTAAAGGGTTCACGCAGCGCGAGTTGAGCAAGCCGGTCGTTTCCTCGATGGAAAAGCGCAAATCGCTTGAATCGATTTCCATGATTGACCTCTGTGTTCTCAGCCTGCCCAGTGATAACGACGGTTTTTCGCGGCTCGCTATATAGAGGCGACTTTCTTCTGGCAGATGCTGAATCAAAAAATGTACAGCATCCAAAATGGCCTTGCTGTCGTTGACAAGGTGAAAATCATCCAGATAAAACGATACCGGTAGATCGACTTTTTCCGATAGCTCATTGACGAACACCGTAAGGACCTGGTTGATTTCGCGCCTAATATCTGTGGAAATCTTCAATCTCTCTATTACCCAGTCTCCGAAGTCAGGACAATGCCAGCGAACACCTTCAGTCAGATGAGAAATGAAGACACTGAGGTCATGATCGCCGCGATCAAGCTGATACCAGACAGGATAACCGTTGAATTCCTTTTGCAGCTGCGTCATCAGTGTGGTCTTGCCATAACCGGCATCAGCGCGGATAACAAACAGTCGCACGGAGTCGCTTTTGCGGACTTTTTCAATCAGACGGGGACGGTCCATCAGGTGTGTGCTGCTAGGAGCCTTGAGTTTATTCTTAAGGATTGATGGATTCATATATTTCACAGTGCGCGATTGTGTTTAGTCTAAAGCAACAAGGTAATGTAAATCCTGGAGGGTAAATAACTATAGTTCGATTAGGAAGGTTTGTCCATCATTCTTTGGTTGTATGCGCAATGCTAAAAAGTAGTAATTTGATACTGTTATTTTGTAAAGAAATCATTCAAATGTATTTGATTTGCTGATTTATATGAAAAAAAGGCCCCCCCGGTTGTCTGACCGGCGAAGCCTTTCATTATTCGAATTTATAATTTTTTAGAGCGGGACTACGTTTGAAGCCTGCAGGCCTTTAGCCCCTTCAGTAACTTCGAATTCGACTTTCTGACCCTCGTTGAGCGTTTTAAAACCCTCAACCTGGATCTCGGAGAAGTGAACGAACAGATCCTCGCCATCCTCCCTCTCGATGAAGCCGTAACCTTTCTCGTTACTGAACCATTTAACCGTTCCGTCTGCCAACCTTCGACCCTCCCATCTTGCTTTACAGAGGCAATTGCAGTAATCCTGCGCATTCTGCCTCCTGCCCGGCACTCCTGCCGCCCGGCAGAACTACAATACAGGCAAAACAGTACTACAAGGTCTGGAAGATGTAAAGTAAAAAGATCGGACTTGGGATAGTTGGGTCCGAAGAGATCAAAAGCTACTTAAGTGCCTTCTTTATCTTTGATATGGCTGCCTTCGAATAATAGCTGCACGCGCCTTTTTTAGCGTCCGGCTCCAGGCCCAGCTCCTTGATGGCTTTCTTCACCCTGGCGTCCGAAACGCCTATTTCTTTCGCGATCTTTCCAGCTGTAAGTAGGTCGTCGGCCATGATGTCCTCCAGTTTTTTGCTAGATCTTGTTGATGTCTATGACAATCCTGCCGGGAGAACCCAGACCCGCCAGTGAATAAGTGGTCGGCTTCGACAGGTTGATTTCATAAACGAGCGCCTGATCGTCACTTTCAGTGGTACGACTGATTGATTTGACCATGGTATCCCCGATAATATTTTCCCTGGTGGTCACGCTGGGGCTGTCGCTTATAGAGCGGATTCCACCCAGTACTACTCTTAATGTCGAGCTGTTGATGGAAGCCTCCGCATGTGGCACCTGAAGAACCGGTTTTCCATCCGATGTGGCCATCTCGAAAACGATCCGGTAATAGCTTCCATGATCCGACCAGCGAATATTCTTCAGTTGCAGACCGTCGATCAAAGTGCCAACAGACTGAGGTGTAGTCGAACCCACTCCATAAGGCGATGTATCTTCCTGGGCTTCGACTGGCGTCGCCCCGGGTACCGGATCCGGAGCAGCCACCGGGATCTCTACCGGCTCGGTCTTAACGCTTGTCACATCGGTGGCCGTCGAGGAATCTCCGCACCCGAGCGGCAGGAGGAGTATCACTGCCATCGAAGCAGCAAGCAGAAGTCCGACAAGGAAAGATCGCATCGTGTACCTCCGGCGGAAGTAAAAAAAGGCTTGAAAAAGGCCCCAAGAAACCTTCGGATTAACTTATCCCCATCACGTGATGGGCGCCTCGAGCTTTTAACCGTACTCCACGGGCTTTTGGCTCCGCGTTTCCGTACCCCAGGCTCATTCCGGTGACCCGGAAGGTGAATCCTTTCAATTTCTTGGGACCATTAATGATTCTATTCGAAGAGGAACCCATCGGCAATACCATTCGCCATGGTTGGAAAAATATATAGTGGAATTTGCGAGCTTTTCGTGATTTCGGGATTCAGCGGCCGATCGAGGAGGCGATGCCATTAAAAAAAGGCAACGAAAAAGTCCCAAGAAACCTTCGCTGCCAACTTTCTCTGATCCTGCTTCCCCTGGTTTCACCGTACTCTGCGGCCTTTTACTCCCGCATTTCCTCCACCAGCTTTTTGCCTGATCTCCAGCCAGCCTTTCCGACTTCTTGGGACCTATAAACAGTATAGTCCTATTGTTTTTTAAAACAATGATTTGAGACGTAGAGTCGCAGGAAAAACCCGCTATTTGCGGGTTTTTCTCTAGTTGTAAAGATGGGTCGAGAACCATCTAGCTGCGAGCCGTGCAACTCCTTCGAGAGCGCCCTTCTCTTCAAAAAGGTGAGTGGCTCCGGGAACGATTTCCATCTTCTTCTCGACGTGCAGATGCGCGAGTGCCTCTTCGTTCATGATGATCACTTGAGTATCATTGCCGCCAACGATAAGCAATGTGGGCGCCTTGACCTGTTCAAGCATTTCCCCCGCGAGATCCGGGCGTCCACCTCGTGAGACTATGGCGTTTACCGCCTGGGGCCGTTCGGCGGCTGCAACGAGGGCCGCCGCCGCGCCTGTGCTTGCTCCGAAATAACCCGGTTTCAAATCGGCTGTCTGTGGATTTGCCCGCGTCCATTCTGTAGCAAATGCCAGCCTGCCGGCCAGCAGGGGAATATCAAACCTCAAGTGAGCCGTGTAAGCATCGGCCGCTTCCTCGTCGGCTGTCAGAAGATCGAACAGGAGCGTCGCCAGGTTGCTTTGATTGAGAACCTTGGCCACATAACGATTACGAGGGCTATGACGGCTGCTGCCGCTGCCGTGGGCAAAGAGGACGATGCCGCGGACGTTTTCCGGGATGGTCAGGTCACCATCGAGGATGACATTCCCGGCGGGGATTTTTACTGGTTGGGTTACGACTTCTTCGGGTTTAATGTGCCCCTCCATCCTTTTATGGTAGCCGTATTAAGGGGAATTGAAACCAACCGCTAACATAATCAACCAAACAAGGTAATAATCTTACTCATCTATTTCTCTGTCTGACTATCACAAAAAATTGGACAGATTCGGGCTGAACCGCAGCTGCATTTCGATACATACTATCAAGCAGAATCCGCGGCTTGTAAAACATCGGTTCTGACGTGATCATGATTACTCATTGCAACAAGTGGGAAGAATGGCACCAGGTTGTTTTCACCAACTATTCCAGGGGGAAGATGGGGATGATGAGATTTACTATCTTGTTAATCACAGTATGCATATGCTTCACAATTGTTTCATGCGGCGATAATGCTTCCACCGGAACAGATAGCAAGCCCGTATCAGATTTCCCGCGAATCTCCGTTACGCCTATCTATAAATCCAGCGACTTTACCAGCGCTGATACCTGCAAGGGTTGCCACTCCGATATTTATGCGCAATGGAACGGATCGATGATGAGCAACTCTTTCCAGGACCCCCTGTATCTCGCCATGCACAAGCAGGCCACCAAGGAAACAGGCGGCGCGACCGACACCTTCTGCTCGGCGTGTCATAGCCCGATCGGGGTCTTCTCAGGAGAAGTGCCTCCGGTGGACGGTCCGCAAGTCAGTGATATAGCAAAGAGAGGCGTCCAGTGTGACTTTTGCCATACCGTCTCCGGATCGACAGGCATCGGTAACTTTTCCTTCATATCCGATCCTGGCCGGATAAAGCGGGCACAGTACACCGACAGTGTCTCGCCGTTTCATCAGACCGCTTACTCGGAGCTTCATACTAAAGCCGATTTCTGCGGCATGTGTCATAACCTCAATCATCCTGGCAACAAACTGGAGATCGAGAATACTTATACGGAATGGAAGAACAGCTCTTTTGCCACACAGGGTGTCCAGTGTCAGGATTGTCATATGACCCCCTTGCCGGGTATGAAGAATCTGACTGCGGCGGCGACCGGTGGGCCGCCGCGGTCGATGGTTTTTAGCCATCAGTTCGTGGGCGGGAATGCGACCTCCCTGGCCTCGCAGGACCATCAAAAACTCGCCACAGAGCAACTACAGAGTGCGGCAACAGTCAGCGTCGTGCCTCAGAGCTCATCGCGACAGACAGGTGAGCATAGACATAAATATCGCCAATACGGGCGCCGGTCATTTCATCCCCACGGGAATCACAGAGGTCAGGCAGATGTGGCTGGAGACCATCATAACGGACGCCTCCGGCACGGTTGTCTACAAGTCAGGGGCTGTCGATGAAAACGGCGTAGTCGATCCACAGGCAAAGATGTACAACACAGAGTTCGCGGATAAGGATGGAAATGCCACAGAAAAACCATGGCTGGCGGTCAGCATGATACGTGACAAACGCATACCTCCAGGCGGTTCGGATACCCAGAGATTCAATGCCGCGGTTCCCGCTGACGCAAAGCTGCCTTTGACCGTCGTGTCCACACTCCATTACCGTAGCGCGTCAACATCACTGGTTGAAGAACTGCTGGGAAAAAACGCCGCGGTGCTGCCGATCATCGATATGGCTTCGGCGCAGGCGACGATAAACCTGACAGGTTGATCAGGCGACTGGAATCCTCGGACAGCCCGATCACCTGCGGAATCTATATGGTCCCATTCGAAAACCGCCGGATGGTATATCAGCCCAGGTTATCGGCGTCCTGGCGAGACTGCCGGGCACTGAATTCAGATTCAGCGACACGCTGGGGCTGCCAGGATAAAAGCCGAGGAAAACCAGCTGTTGATATTCCGGTGCGACCGGGATGATCGGGTCGTCAGACTCATACAATATAAAATGATCACGGGCATCGTAATGCAGAGGCGCATCAGTGCGCATCACCAGCATGCGGTAATCGGGTAGATAGTAGGTTAATTGACGCCATTCAGGATCGTAACATTCGCATTCATATGTGGACGGGACAATCAACAGGGTGGAGACGGGATCATATGTTCGGATCACGGAAGTAGTTGCCTCCATCTGCCTGTCTATCTCGCGCAGTCGACCGAAGCTGAATGGTGCGAACAAACCAGTTATTGAATGTTCGGCCGATGGGATCGGCCATTGGATACGAGCTGACAGGAGAAACAGGGATGAATTTACGATCGCCGTTAATGCAACCAGTCCGGTGATTATGATGATTCCCGTACGGCTCATGGGCCTCGTGGCTTCAATATCCACCATCTCGGCTGTTTCTAAGGTCACAACCGCATCATCGCCCTGCCGTCCTTCTCGATATCGTTTCCAGGCCAGCGCGGCGTCCTGTGAAAACTGCAGCATGGCTCTTGCAGCCAGAACCAGTAAGGGCGCCCCGAATACCAGCAGATAGCCCGGGGGATCGAAGATAAACAGGACAAAGAAAAGAACAGCGGGCAGCGGTAATAAGGCCAGGAACAATACTTTCTGCCTGGCGCGATACCAGCCGGATATCAGCAGACTAACCAGACCACAAATGAGCACAATGCCTGCCGGGCCCAAAAGCAGGAACAATCCCTCGACGATCAGTTTTATATTATCCATCAACCCGTCGAAGCCTTTGTTGAAAACAGATAGTGGATATACACCTGCATCAAACTGTGCCTGACTGAGTTCGCGGTAGTTTGAAATCCCCCCCACAAGAAAAAATAACGGCACCAGCCACGCCAGCACTGTAACAGCCATGGCGACCCAGGAGTACAGCATCACGCGTCTGCCAGCCCTCATGGTTCCA
Source organism: Thermoleophilia bacterium (assembly GCA_041660545.1). GTDB lineage: Bacteria > Actinomycetota > Thermoleophilia > BMS3ABIN01 > BMS3ABIN01 > JBAZWE01. The sequence continues at coordinate 4,339 of JBAZWE010000035.1, read as the reverse complement.
ATCAACCAGAAAATACCGAAGAAGAAGACAACGTCCTGACGAAAGCCAGCCGCTATTCCAAGGACTATCGAACCAGCCACGGCGTACTTTCGGTTGAACAACATCTGATACAAAAACCAGGTTATCGCGATCGCGAACGGCAGCTCCAGCTCGTATGAAAGTGCTACTTCGCTGTAGAACCACGCCAGAGGAGAAAACAGCAGCAGCGTAGCCGCCACCAGACCGGTGCTTCGATCGAAAATCGCGCGTGTCAGGAAATAAATGCCGACCACGGATACGGCGCCGCTTAATATGCTGATTGCGACCAGGGCCGTGTTGGCATCAGTGAAGATAAGATTAAAAAGGCGCCCCAGGGCTGCGTAGAGGATATAACCCGGTGGATGCGGCTGGTGATCGGCAACGTTGAATCTCTCAAGGCTAAGAGCAAAACCGACTGAGTCCCAGGAGTAAAGCGTGTGACTTCGAAACGGGATACGCGTGGCAAGGGCTGCCAGAAAAAGGGCAATCGCTATTACCTTGTCTTGTCCGGTAATACGCGCCAAGGATGGGTCGTCTGACTGAATGGCTGTAGCCCTTGCTCCCATAATTATTGAGTTGGCAGCAGCTGGGGAGGCGCTCACGTGAGCGATTGCTGAAATACAGCTAAGACAGATCGGGAGGCGAGATATCCAAATCAGGCATCCAGAAGGGCTGCTATGCCGGGTAGCTCCTTTCCTTCAAGAAATTCCATCGCTGCTCCGCCCCCGGTTGACACATGATCAAGGCGGTCGGCCAGATGAAAACTGTTCAGTGCCGCTATCGTGTCTCCGCCGCCCGAGACTGTCAATGCCTTCGATGAGGCTACGGCTTCGGCCACGGCTCTCGTTCCCATCTCAAACTGCTTCATCTCGAACGCCCCCATGGGGCCATTCCAGAATACTGATTTTGCCGCCTCGATCTCATCGACAAAAGATGACGCCGTACGGGGGCCGATGTCCAGGCCCATCCAGTCCTCCGGTATGCTCTCTACAGGAACCACCCGGATGTTTGCATCTTCGGAAAAAGAATCGGCCACCACCACATCAACGGGCAACATGATCCGGCATTTCGAATCTTTTGCCTTGGCCAGCGCCTCGGCTGCCACGGGAATAGCCTCTTCTTCGACCTTTGATGCGCCCACACTGATTCCCTGGGCTTTGAGGAATCCGAAACACATAGCCCCGCCCACCAGGATCCCGTCGGCAAAATCGAGAAAATGATCGATCACTCCGATCTTGTCGGAAACCTTGATGCCTCCTAAGACAGTGACAAACGGGTGCTGCGGATTATCTGTAAGTCTTGAAAGCTGCTTGAGTTCATTCTCGACCAGGAAGCCGGCGACTGCGGGAAGTAGTGAGGCAACGCCTGCAGTGGACGCGTGCGCCCTGTGTGCCGTCCCGAAGGCATCATTTACAAAGATATCCGCCAGCCTGGCAAGGCCGGCCGCAAAGTCCGGGTCGTTCTGCTTTTCTTCCGGATGAAAACGGCTATTCTCCAGGAGCGCCACACCACCTTCGGGAAGTCCCGTAAGCGCGGTTTCGACTTCAGCGCCGATACATTCGTCCAGTTTGAGGACGTCGGCGCCAAGAAGTTCGGAGAGCCTGGCGGCGAGAGGGTCCATCTTAAGAGAAGCGTCCGGCCCTTTCGGCCGTCCGAGGTGAGAAATGAGGATGACTCGTGCGCCTCTTTCGCGCAGATAATTGATGGTGGGGAGTGCGGCCCGGATACGTGTATCGTCCGCTACCCGGGTTCCCGCGAGCGGCACATTGAAGTCCACACGCACAAGGACCCTTTTGCCGTTTACATCTATATCCCTGACGCTTTTTTTCACTTGACCTCCCCCAAGACCAGTATGCAACGAGCGATTATTGCTTCAGCGTCGCTCTAAAAAAGCGGCTTCCACAAAAGAAACTAAAACCGGGACGGGTTGTTTCCGACGTGGCGTCTTGTCGAAAACGCCTTAAGCGAAGGCGGGAACAACCCGTCCCGGATTTTGCTCAATGTTATTACTAAAGCACCCGCTGTACGAGATCGACGAGGCGGTTTGAATAACCCCACTCGTTGTCGTACCAGCTGAGCACCTTTACCATGCTGCCCTGCACCATGGTTGCCTGTGAATCAACAATCGATGAAAACGGATCGCCAACTATGTCAATAGAGACAATCGGGTCTTCCATATACTTGAGGATGCCCTTCATTTTGCCGGTGTCCGCGTGCTTGGCAAAGGCAGCGTTGACCTCTTCCTTGGTGACTTCCTTGCCGAGGATGGCGACCAGATCGACGACGGAGCCGTCAGGCGTCGGCGCACGCATGGCCATGCCGTCCATCTTGCCCTTGAGCTCCGGGAGCACCAGGGAAACGGCCTTGGCGGCGCCAGTGGATGTCGGTATCAGCGACACCGCGGCGGCGCGGGCGCGGCGCAGGTCCTTATGGGGCGCGTCGAGAATCGACTGGTCACCTGTGTAAGCGTGAATGGTGGTCATGAAGCCCTTCTCAATGCCGAACTCGTCTAGCAGGACGCGACAGATCGGGGCCAGACAGTTGGTGGTACATGAGGCGTTGGAGATGATGTTGTGCTCGTCCTTGTTGTAGTCACCGTCGTTGACTCCGAGGACCAGTGTGACGTCCGGGTCCTTGGCCGGCGCCGAGATGATCACCTTTTTGGCGCCCGCGGCCAGGTGCTTGCCGGCGCCCTCGCGATCGATGAAGAAGCCGGTGGACTCGATTACTACCTCCGCACCCAGGTCACCCCAGGGCAGGTTGGCAGGATCGCGCTCACTGAGAACCTTGATCTCCTTGCCGTTCACGGTCAGGGAATTCTCACCGACCTCGACTGTGCCGTTGAAACGGCCCAGGACGGAGTCGTACTTGAGCAGGTGCGCCAGCGTGGCCGGGCTGGTGAGGTCATTAATGGCCACGAACTCGATATCTGCGTTCTGCTCGAGAGCGGCCCGAAAAGTGTTTCTGCCGATACGTCCAAATCCATTGATGCCAAGCTTAAGCGCCATCAGTTCTTCGCCTCCTGAAGGTAAGTGATATTGAGATACAGGCGGCATTCTACCACATGGAGGGAATTTCGTAACCCGGGCGCTGCCGAAGGGCCTTTGAGCGGCCTAATCATATGAACTATAGTCTGAATTTAGTCAGCTGGACGGATTTCCGTGAAGAAATATTTGCCAAACAGTTTTCAGTATCCTTTTCTTCGGCGCTTTTTTGATTATTTGTGCAGTTTCTTTTCCTGCAAGATATACGCCTGCCAGTCCAATGATTGTTTGTACAGTCATGATGATCACGGTAACAACGAATGTTGATGAATCTTCGTTATCTGGGCTGATAATCGAAGCGATAAACGGAGAGAGCCACCAGAAAGGAAGAAGCCACAGAAGTATCATAACCACGCCAATGCGCAATCTGAGGCTGGATTTGCTGACACTATTATTTTTGGAAATATTCTTCAATTGCGAAGAGCTTTTCCTATTTTCCACCAGCCAGCGCCACCAGCCGCCTCAGCCGGTGGTTGACAGCTGACTTGCCCATAGGCGGATCGGCCAGACGTCCGAGTTCAGTGATGGTAGATGAGGGATTCTCCAGGCGAAGCTCCGCCATGGCAATAAGACTTTCGCTCAGCCTGCCCCAGGCTCCACTTTCCTGCAGCTGCCTTATGGCCTCAATCTGTCTCATTGCGGCCCTCGAGCAACGCGCTGCATTGGCCTGATCGCAGTTTGCGATGCGATTGGCGTCTGATCTGACGCTGCTCATGATGGCGCGTTCCTCGAACTCAATCGCCGCCTGGTGGGCCCCTACGGTCACGAGAAAATCGCGTATCGTGCCAAGCCGCTTGGAAAAGACCGCGGGATGCCGGCGACTGCGGCTGGTTCGAGACAGCGGCAGTGCAAGCGCCGTCGCCGCCTCTTCAATTGTGTCCAGAAAGGCGGAGCTGTCGGCATAGATCTCGAAATGGGCGGGCGCCCCCGGTTCGCTGACGGAACCCGATGCCACGAATGCGCCACGCAGGAATGCAGCCTGACAACATGAGCCCTTGATGATGCGATCTGGAATCTTCTCCTGCAACGACATCCGGTCGGACAGAACACCGGTCTCGTTGAGAAACTGTACCAGCCTCGCACCTCCCTCCAGATAAATCTCATAACGCTTGTGAGGTCCCAGGCGCCGCTCCTCGCGTACCCTGATCTCTACCGGCAGGTCGAAGGACTTTACCAGGGAGACTACTGTTCGCGCCGTGGCTGACAAGCCAAAGGAAGCGTGCAGTCCGTACTGTTCATCCGATTTGATTTGGAAGCTGCCCGCGGCACGAAACAGA
>JBAZWE010000034.1:0-17406 GCA_041660545.1 Thermoleophilia bacterium | reverse complement strand
GCGCTCAATCTCGCCATCTGGATTCTTGACGAAGAGGGCAGGCTTCCTTATGACACTATCGTTATCATGGCCATCGTGCTCGCCAATGCCGCCCTGGGCTTTTTCCAAGAACACAAGGCTGAGAGAAGTCTGGAAAAGCTCAGCCAGATGAGCAGCCCCGTTGCGACGGTTATTCGCGATGGCACGCGCAGACGCATCCCGGCCGACGAACTTGTCGTGGGAGACATCATGGTCCTCGTCAGGGGAGACAAGCTATCAGCCGACGGCCGGCTGTGCGAGGTGAATTCTCTTGAGACTAACGAAAGCACTCTGACCGGAGAAAGCGCCACCGTCCACAAATCGGTCATGCCCCTGGATGCCGATACACCGATGGCCGACCGCGTCAATATGGTCTACGCGGTAACAACGGTTACCAGCGGCCGCGCGCTTGCAGTCGTTACAGCTACCGCGAGTGACACCGAAGTAGGCAAGATCGCGACCCTGATTCAGTCCACTCCCAACCGCGAAACTCCGCTTAAAAAGAATCTCGATCAGCTGGCGAAACGTCTGGCGATCATAATTCTCCTGGTTTCCTGCGTGGTCTCCGTGGCCGGACTGCTGGTCGTAGACAACATCGACTGGAAGAATGTCTTAAGTCTCCTGCTTTTCAGTGTCGCGCTGGCGGTTGCCGCCATTCCGGAGGGTCTGCCCGCGGTCGTGACCGGTTCGCTGGCGCTGGGTACGCAGAGAATGGCGAAACGTAAAGCCGTCATACGCAAACTGCCCGCGGTAGAGACCCTCGGAAGCACGACTGCGATCTGTTCGGACAAGACCGGAACGCTGACCGTTGGTGAAATGACCGTTCGCGAGATCATGGCATCTTCAGAAACGATCACCCTGGGGGGCGCCGGTTACAGGCCCGAGGGAGAGATCGAGGGCTCACCCGCAGCCCTTGACGCGGCCACCATAATGGCGATGAGCGCGGTGCTCTGCAATGACGCGACGATTCATGAGACAGACAAGGGACGCTGGAGCGCGATAGGCACTCCCACCGAAGCGGCGCTGATGACGATGGCCGCCAAGCTCGGACTTGACGCTCATTTTTTAAAAGAGCAGAACCGCCGTCTTGCGGAAGAGCCCTTCTCCTCCGAGAACAAGAAGATGACTGTCATCGTCAGCTCTGGAGGCGGTGGCGGCATGCTGCATTCAAAAGGAGCTCCGGAGCGGATAATCCCCTTATGCACAAGCATGATGGTTGGCGGCCGCTCGGTCCTCCTAAGCGACGATGACCGGCGGCGGCTTATGGATACGGCCGACGACATGGCCGGCAGGGCCTTAAGACCGCTGGCGGTCGCATCCAGACAGATAGATGCCGAAACCGGCGCCGACGTGATTTCCTCTGAACACGATCTTGTATTTCTCGGACTCGCAGGGATTTACGATCCGCCACGGCCGGAAGCGCGGTCGGCGATAGACGAATGCCGCCAGGCCGGTATCCGGGTCTTCATGGTCACGGGGGATCATCTGGCGACCGCCGAGGCCATCGCCGCCGAACTGGGGATCGGCAAAGGATCGATGACCGGACCCCAGATCGACAGGGTCGACGAGCGCGAACTTGAAAGGCTGGTCGAAGACATACATGTTTTCGCGCGCGTGTCGCCCGGTCACAAAGTGAGAATTGTCACGGCGCTTCAGAATACCGGACACACCGTGGCGGTCACGGGCGACGGCGTCAATGACGCACCGGCGTTGAAATGTGCCGACATCGGAATCGCCATGGGGCTTTCCGGCACCGATGTCGCCAGGGAGGCCGCCGACATGGTACTTCTGGATGATAATTTCGCGACGATCGTCGCCGCCGTCGAGGAAGGCCGTGGTATTTTCACTAATATCAGGAAGTTCCTCGGCTTCCTGCTTTCGGCGAATACCGGTCTGGTGCTGACCCTGTTCCTCGGAGTCCTGTTTGCATCCCCACTCGGTCTGCTGGATAACGGCCGGCTGATTTTACCGCTGCTGGCTGTACAGATACTCTGGATAAACCTCGTGACCAACGGCCCGCCCGCACTGGCGCTGGGCGTCGACCCCATGGAGCCGGAAGCCATGCTGGCCCCGCCACGGCCCGGGAACGAATCGGTCGTCAATCGTGACATATTGGGATTGACTGTCTTCGTGGGGCTGGTCTCCGGGATCGGTGGCCTCCTGGTGCTCAACGCTTACTTCCCCGGAGGTTTTCTTACCATGAGGGAAAATGTGGACATAGATTACGCCCGCACGATGACCTTTGTCGTTCTGACCCTGTTCCAGCTTTTTAACAGCCTGAACTTCCGCAGCATGAAACACAGCGTCCTCAATCGCAAATTATTCGGCAACCCGTGGCTGTTGGGCGCACTGGCCCTATCCATCCTGATGATGATAGCCGTCGTACATCTGCCGCCACTTCAGGTCGCATTTCACACCAGAAGCCTACTGACCTCAGACTGGCTCATCGCCGTGGCTGTCGCCAGTACGGTGCTTTGGGCGGTTGAGTTGTTCAAGATAGCCGTCCGGCGTGGCAGGTAGACTGTCTTTATAAAACCGGCCGCCCATGCGGGATCGTCAGGGAACACCCCGCTGATGCTTGTTGTAATATAACCACATGATCCGCCTTACACCGGAAACAAATCCACAGGTTGTGGCAGTCAGCCATCAGGCGCGGCGCGACGGCGTGCTGGAAGATATTCCACAGTCCGTGGCCGCCAGCGTGCGCAGTGCGCTCGCCGGTGCCGGCATCGATCAGCTCTACAGCCATCAGGCGCGCGCTTTCGAACTGGTCGGGGCGGGAGAGAATGTGGTTGTTACCACCGCGAGCGCAAGCGGAAAATCCCTCTGCTTCAACCTGCCCGTACTCGACGGCCTGGCAAAGAACAAGAAGGCCAGGGCTTTATATCTGTATCCCACCAAGGCTCTTACCCAGGACCAGGTGCGAAAGGTCCAGGGACTCAGACTGCCTTTCATCCGTCCGGGCGTATACGACGGCGACACACCCTCAGAGCACAGGCCACAGACGAGGCAGCGCGCAAACATACTTTTCACCAATCCCGACATGCTGCATATGGGCATACTGCCACATCGGGATTCCTGGGAGGATTTCTTCTTCAACCTCAAGTTCGTGGTTATTGATGAGGCTCACAGCTATCGCGGCGTTTTCGGCTCTCACGTGGCTAATGTTATCAGGCGCTTGAGAAGAGTCTGCGAGCTTTATGGAAGCGAGCCACAGTTCCTGCTGACCACCGCGACCATCGCCAACCCCGTCGAACTTGCGACTTCGCTGACCGGTCTCGATTTCCGGCTGGTGGCTCGTGACGGTTCGCCTCGCGGCGAGAGGCAGATCGTCTTCTGGAATCCACCGCTGATAGACGAGGCGCTCGGGATCCGCCGAAGCATGCTGGCCGAAGCCGCCGGCCTCTTTGCCGACCTGTTGACCCGTGGCATCAAGACAATCGTATTTACCCGTACGCGCAAGGGCACGGAACTTGTATACAAGTATACGGTTCAACGGCTGGAGGAGATCGCTCCCGGACTGGAAAAAAAGATTTCTCCCTATCGTGGAGGTTACACGCCGGGGCAGCGTCGCGAGATCGAGGAAGGCCTTTTTGAAGGACGGTTGCTCGGGGTCGTCTCCACCAACGCCCTGGAGCTCGGCATCGATGTGGGGGGAATCGACGCGGTGCTGTCCGCGGCCTTTCCCGGTACCGTAGCCAGCCTCTGGCAACAGTGGGGCCGTGCCGGCCGCGGCGCCCAGGCCAGCCTGGCCGTTTTCATGGCGGGCCAGGATGCGCTTGACCAGTTCTTCGCGCTTCACCCCGATGAACTGCTCGAGCGCGATGTCGAATCGGCCATACTCGACTTTCAGAACGAACAGATTTTTACCGGTCACCTTGGGGCAGCCGCCTTCGAGTCTCCGCTCGAAAAGGCCGACGAGCGTTTTTTCGGAAAGAGAATGTCATCCGTGACCGCTGCAATGGAAACCCGGGGCGAATTAAGAAAACAGAAAGGTCGTTACATCTGGGCTCGTCCGGAATTTCCCGCGGCTTCGATCCACCTGCGTTCCTCATCCTCAGACTCCTTTTCCATCGTGGTGGAGGAGACCGGCGCCGTTCTCGGTGAGGCGGAAGCGGAACGTGCTTTCGTCTTCGTGCACCCCGGAGCCATTTATATGCACATGGGCGAGACCTACCAGGTACGTCACCTCGATATCGACGGCAGGGTCGCGGTAGTCAGGCCGATCCTGGCCGATTATTACACCCAGCCAAAGAAGGAGACCTCGGTTGAGATCTCGGACAGGGAGCTGCTGAGAACCGCAAACGGCGTGCAACTGTCATTCGGCCGGCTGCTGGTAACAGAGCATGTGATCGCATATCAGAAGAAACAGTTGTCCGATAACCAGGTGCTTGAGATTGTCGACCTGCAACTGCCCGCCCAGACCTTCCAGACCGAGGGCCTGTGGTTTCCGCTTGAGGAACAGCTTTTTAAGAATATCGAGCCGACGGATGTCCTGGGAGCCCTGCATGCCACCGAACACGGCCTCATCGCCCTGCTCCCGCTCTTTGCGATGTGCGACCGCTGGGATATAGGCGGCCTCTCGACCGAACTGCACTGGCAGACAGACGCGCCTTCGATCTTTCTCTACGATGGCCATCCCGGCGGAATCGGCATCACGCGCAAGGGTTTCCACGATTTTGAAAGCCTTGTGGCCAGCACTCATAAACTGATCTCCTCGTGCCGCTGCGAGGCGGGTTGCCCCTCGTGTGTCCAGTCTCCCAAATGTGGAAACCTCAACGAGCCTCTGGACAAGTGGGGAGCAATCAGGATTCTTGGAGAAATGCTGAACGCCAGAAAATAACCGGCCTTCCTCTTTTTCGGTCCCGGAAAAAGCATGACATTTGAAACAGGTTCATCGTTACCGACAAGCAAGGTTTTTTATCTGTCCGCAAAAAGTTCACCGAATTCTGACAACTCATATCAGGATTATGTCACAGAAAATGGTATTGTCAATCAAGAACTATCGTGATAAACTTCGGCCCTCAGCATATGGGGCGGGCAAATTCCGTATTCAGCTGAGTTTAGAACACAGGTAGGAGGGAGGATTGGGGATGAAGAAACAGGCAACAGGCACGTCCTACGAGAAGCCCGTGCTCACCAGGCACGAGAACTTAAAGGACATCTCTTTTGAGTGCCCCAACTGGCAGTGCAGCGTAGTGGTTCCACCACCGCCGGCGCCATAACGCACTCAAACAGGCTTTATGAAAAGGACGGCTGAAGCCGTCCTTTTTCTTTTCCAAAGGGATTGGCTGTCACACATCCCGGCCACGCGGGTTTTCAGCTGAATGGGATGGGAAGCATCGTAGACAACGCAAGGTTTCCCGTTGAAAAGGGGGCGGGATGTTTCCGCTGGATCGACTGTAGAAGACCTCAGTTGAAGGCGTATGGATCATAGACAACGCAAGGTTTCCCGTTGAAAAGGGGGCGGGATGTTTCCGCCGTAACGACTGTCGAAGACCTCAGTGGAGGCGGAAATATCCCGCCCCCCAACGGGAAACCGCCTATAATCCACAAAAAATAATCGAGTGAACAGCAACCACAATAAATCACCACGCAAATCCTGCCTACCCCTCCGCCCGCACCTCTTCCAGTATCTCCCTGCCCCCCGCCTCATACATCCTTGCCGCCAGCCTGACTCCCAAATCCCCAGCTTCCTCCACGGGACCCTCTATCTCATCCCGAATAAACTTCTTGCCGTCGAGCGAGCCAAGGTATGCCTTGATGGAAAGTCTGCTGCCCCTGACTCTTGCATGCGCGCCGATGGGCACCTGACAGCCCCCCTCCAGTACTTTCATCAGAGCCCTTTCCGCGGTGACCGCGGCTGCCGAATCGCCGTCGTTGAAGTTTGAAAGCAAATCTCTGACGACCGGATCATTTTCACGCGACTCGATTGCGATCACGCCTTGTCCTACCGCCGGAATCATCTCTTCGACATCGAAGAAGAATGAAGCCTCGAAAAGCCGCTCCAGCCGCTTGATGCCAGCTGTGGCGAGAATCGTCCCGTCAAGGTTCATTTCCTCGATCTTTCTGATGCGCGTATCAACATTTCCCCTGATATCAACAATGTCAAGATCGGGACGCATCGACATCAGCTGCGAACGCCGCCTGAGGCTGCTGGTTCCGATCGTGCCGCCCGGGACGATATCGCTCAGGGAGCGCGCATCCGATCCGGGTTTTCCGATAAACGCGTCTCTGGCGTCCTCCCTTGCACCGAAAGCGGCGATCGTCAGTCCGACGGGTAGTTCGGTTGGCAAATCCTTGCAGCTATGTACGGCAATGTCGATTTCACCGGCCAAAAGTTCATTCTCGATCTCTTTGACAAAAAGCCCCTTGTCGCCGACCTTGGCAAGTGGCGTGTCGAGGATCTTGTCCCCGGTAGTCATGATTGTTTTTATCTTGACGGAGAGATCGACGTTTTTTGACTGCAGGATCCAGGCGACGTGATGCGCCTGAAACATCGCCAGCTCACTTCCCCTTGTTCCCAGAATTATGGAACTGGCTTTCTTGCCGCTCACTCTTTGTGTCCTCTCTTGTGATGTGTGCTCTTGTTGGTCCCGTTAAGCTTGAAGAGCCGCCGCATTGATTCGACGTACAGATAACCGCCCCGCTCGTTTGCGGCGCGCTTTAGCTCCACGGTCGGTCCGTGAAGCATCTTGTTTATTATTCCCGAAGCCATGGCTTCGATCCGATTAATGTCTTTCTCGCTAAGCTCGGTGTCGAATTTTGACAGCGCCCTGGCCAACTCACCTTCCTTGATCGCTTCAGCCTTCTCACGCAAAGCCGTGATCGTGGGTACCACATCCAGACTGGAAAGCCAATGCATGTATTCGTCGACTTCCTCGGCGATGATCTTTTCCGCTTTCATGGCTTCCTTCGCACGGCCGGCGGCGTTGGCATCGGCTACCTCGTTTAAGTCATCTATGTCATAAAGAAAGGCATTATAAACATCGTTGACTCCGGGATCTATGTCGCGGGGCACGGCGATATCGATAAAGAAGATGGGACGATTGTGCCGGCGGCGCATAGCCCGCTCCACTTCTCCCTTGCGCAACACGTAATGGGGAGCGCCGGTGGAGCTGATGACTATATCCGCCATCGGCAGATAATCAGTCAGCTCGTCGAAGGCCACCGCGGAACCGTTGAATTTTTCGGCCAGCTCTTCAGCCTTGCTGAAGGTCCGGTTGGAGACGACAAAACTGGTTATGCCGTGAGAGACCAGGTGGGTGGCGGTAAGCTCGCCCATCTTGCCGGCGCCGAGCATAAGGACCGTCCGGCCCTCCAGGTCTTCAAAGACTTTTTTAACCATTTCCACGGCGACCGATGAGACCGACACAGGGTTCTCTCCGATCCTTGTATCCGTACGCACACGTTTTCCGACTTCCAGCGAATGGCGAAAGAGACGGTTGAGCAGAACGCTGGTGCTTTCGCGCCCGTGGGCACTGTGATAGGCCTGCTTGATCTGGCCGAGTATCTGCGCTTCACCTACAACGAGAGAATCCAGGCTGCTGGCTACCTTGTAAAGATGGCCCACGGCATTCTCCGCCTCGTGGAAATATGCACAGTCCTCGAGATCCCCGCGCTCCACGCTAGTCACCTCATAAACCTCGGTGCGGTTGCATGTCGATATGGGGACGACTTCGGAGATGGAGGGATCATCGAGCATGCGGCCGGTCAGGGAGCCGCATTTATCCTCGTTTAACGCGACCTTCTCGCGTAATTCAACGGGGGCTGTCTTATGATTTATGCCAAGTACCGCGAGATGCATTTATCAATCTCCACCTGGGCCGCCTGTGGCCCTCCAGCCTGAAGGAGCGGGACTAGATCGAGAGCGGCAAGATCCGTCAGGCATTGCTTTTTCCGCTCTTCATCCTTGACGCGGGAAATAACATTTGCGCGCGCCTTCCCCAGCAGCTGGAGGGCAGGCTCCCATTCCCGGGGAAACTCCTCTTCCAGCTGCTCGCGCAAACGCTTGGCCAGGGCCGGCAATCGGCCTCCGGTCGATATGGTGATCATCAGTTCTCCCCGGCGTATGCTGGAGGGAACATAAAAATTGCACTGCTCGGGCTTGTCGACAACATTCAGCATCAGGTTGCCGCTACGGGCTTCCTCTTCGACTGCCCGGTTGGTCTCGTCATCGTCAGTAGCCGCAATAACAAGAAAAGAACCCTCAAGATCGCCTCTGGCATAGGAACGCTCCACATGCTCTATGCTGCCGGCCATGGTTTCAAATTCGGCGTCGAGCGCTGGGGAAACCACCTTGACCAGCGCGCCACACTCTAGCAGCACCGCTGCTTTACGGGCCGCCACGCGACCACCGCCGATGATGACGCATCGCCGGCCTGATATCCTGATATTGGCTGGATAGAGAGCCACAAGTTACCCCGTGGCGTAGCTGTGAAGTCCCGAGAAGAAGAAGTTAACACCAAGATACGTTATAAGAACCACGATCAGGCCGACGACGGCCAGAATCGCGGAATGCTTGCCGCGCCAGCCCATCGTAAGCCGTGTATGCAGATAGCCTCCATAGAAAAGCCAGGTTATGAACGACCATGTCTCCTTGGGATCCCATCCCCACCAGCGGCCCCAGGCCTGATCCGCCCATATGGCGCCGGTGACGATGCCGATAGTCAGAAGCGGGAACCCGAATGCGACACCGCGATAACTTACTTCGTCCAGAACGTCGAGAGATGGCAGGATGTTGGAGAATGAGCGCTTGGAAGCGCCCCTGCCGGCGAAGTAGCCCAGGCCGAGAAGCACTACCAGGCCTATGAAGCCACCGCCGAAGATCCTGAAGTAGTCGCTGAAGGAGTAATCGTTGCCAACAGTCCGCGTGATGGGATCCTGTACCGTTACCGGTTCAGCCAGCATCGAACCGATCCACAGACCAAGCACGAGGCCCAGCGCCGCGAAAAGCAGCGTGAAGGCGGTCACTACGCCCTTGTAGTTCTTCTTGAGCAGGTTCTCCTGGATGATATAGAGAAAACCCGCGCCGAACGCCAGGGCGAACAGACCGTAGGATAACATCGCTATCGTCACATGTATCCACAGCCATATGCTTTGCAGTGCCGGGGCCAGGGGGATGTCGGGTCCCTGATAGAACACGCCCGCAACACTGGTGATGAGAAACGCAGTCGGCACCACCAGGGCGCCTGCCGCCCTGATCGGGTAAAAGCGCTGGGCGATCAGAAAGAACAGTACGATGCCCCAGCCGAACAGCGATAGCGACTCGTAAGTATTTGACATGGGCGCATGGCCTGACGTGCCCCAGCGTAACGCCAGCGCAACCGTATGGGCGACAAGTCCCATCGTCAAAAGGATCGTGCCGAGCTGGGCCGCTTTCTCATTTCTCGAAATCAGATACCAGATAAATATGCCGCTGCAGACGAGATACGAAATAACCGCTACGATAAAAAGTATCTCCTCATACCTTGTCAGCAGGTCATGTGAAAAAATATTACCCATGTGCCTTGTCCTCCTGTCCCATTTTCACTCTCAGCTCCGATGTGAGTCGTTCGAAATCTCTTTGAAAAGTTACTTTCGCCCTGTTGGTACGGCCCCCCACCAGCAACTGGTCCGAGTCGCTGACTTTCAGCCAGATGCGCCGGTGCGGAAAATACAGCGAGAAGCATATCCCGCCCATCATGAGGAAAAATCCCAGATATATCAGCGATTTTCCCGGGCCCTGATTCACCTGAAGGACACTGACTATTCCCCTGTCCGACTGATAATAACTGGCCTGGTGAAAATTCACCTTAAGCGAAGCGAGGAATGTGAGTACCGGATTGTATGTCGATATCCTCAAGGGGCCGTTGACAGTAATGACCTTGCGTTCCAGCGATTGACCGTCGGAAAAAACCTCGAGGTCCGTGGAATATTTTGTAGGCATCGAACCGGTACTCCTGCCCTCCTCCATGACATCCGTATATTTTATCTGAAAATCATAGTTGGTGGCCTTGAGATTGGTGCCTCGCACATCAACCGTCTGACCCTCCCTGATTTCTACTGTCTCATCAAAACCGAATACAGCGCCCAGCATGGCGCCGATGCCGATGAGCAGGAAGCTTAAGTGGAAGGCTATGGACGCAATTCCGGAATAGCGTCCTTTCTCCGCCATGACCGAACCGGTCTGTCCGGGCCGGATCCTGTAACGCATGCCTGAAAGCGATTGCCGCGCGATCCCCATGCCCTTTTCACCGGCGCCGTCGACAACCGACGCGAGCGGCTGATTTACAATAAACTTTTCCTTGACATCGACACGGGGTTTGAGCGTATGCCGGTAAGTGGTCGGAAGCCGCTTGAATATACAGAAACTGAGATTAAAAGCCAGAAGGTAGAGTATGGCTAAAAACCAGCGCGACTGATAAACGTTAAAAAGGCCCAGGGTCCTGTAGACATCATAAAGCGGATTCTTGACCCAGCCGCTCTCCAGCACGGCTTCCCCCTGCGGCAGCCAGGTACCGATGATGGAGAGGATGGCGATCACGAAGAGCATCGTCATCGCGAGTTTCATGGAAGTCAGGAAGTGCCCCACGCGTTTTCCGGCAAGTCCCATGACCGACAGGATGGTGGAGATATCCAGCGCGGCAAGTATCCACCGCATGTCGAAGCCGCTCTGGTTGCGGTAATAGTAGAAAGAGAGTACGACGTCCGTGAGCAGGAGCGTCACAACCAGGATCAGGTAGAAAAGAGTATCGGAACTACTGTTTCCGTTAGACGCTTTTCCCGCAGATGCGGTTTCCGTATTTTTTGTCTCTATTTTCTCAGCTGATTTATCCGCGCTCAAACCATTCTCCCGTGGTCGCAAGCATTTTTTTTCGGCGCTCTCACAACTTTAGGCTTGCCGACCTCGGCCTCTCCATTATCCCGCCCGCCGATCATTGAAAAACTGCCTTTAAATGTAGTTTATCGTCCAACAATAATCCAGCGCTGCCGCTATCTAGAATTTTTTCAGCGCCCCGCCGAATCTCTTGACGTCCGCGGGAGTAACTGAAGGCAATGGAGGCGCCAGCTGCCATATCTGCAGACGATTGTTCTGACGGTCCGCCACGTATAAACGATCGCTGGAAGAAATGGTCAGACCTTCGGGGAAGCTGAACTGTGCGTCATCGGTTCCCCGCTCTCCGAACATCGATACCAGCGTACCGTCCTGGTCCAGGACGACAATCCGGTGCGAGAAAGTATCGGTCACATATACCAGACCATCGTTGCCGATGGCGACCGAGCGTGGCAACTGAAACACGCTGGCATCACCCTTCCCTGCGTCTACTACACCTAAAACCCAGCGCAGTTTGCCCTCACTGTTCAACGATACGACGCGACGGTTGATGGTATCGGTAACAAACAAATTGCCAGTGGCGCGATCGACAGCTACGCCATTTGGATAATCATATTGACCCATCTCATTACCACGAGTGCCCCAGTGCGCGATAAATTCGCCTTCCAGGCCAAAGACGTATATCCCGTCCTTGCTGGATACATAAATCCGGTCTTCGCCAACTGCCACGCTGAAGGGAGACCAGCCCAGGCTGGGGTCCAGCGGCAAATCTGCCGGATTTTTGGGAAGGTTATAAAGAAATTCACCCTCTTTGGTCAAGACTCGGACCCCTCCCCAGCTATAATCAGAAATGTACAACTTGTCCCTGGCGTCATCCACCGCGATGCCGTATGGGGAATAAAAACGGAGGGGCTCGCCTTTTTCATCCACAGTATCATCTAACTTGCGATTGAGAACACCGTCCATGTCATAGACATTAACTTCGCTTTTGCCCGTGTTGCTGACGTAAATCTGCTCATCCCTGTCGGTGGCTACCCCCATAGGGCTGGTGAGATCGTATATCGATACCAGAAACGAGAATGAGCTTCCTGTAATCTCGCGCTTCTCGTTCATTTTTATCAGCAGCAGAATGCCTGCTATGACAAGAACGACAACCAGAATCGCCAGCGCGATAACCCTGCGCCTTAAGCTTATATCGTATCTCAGACTATCCATAAATCCACTCATATTAATAAACCACCCGGTTCATGTCATTGACAAATAACAACGCATATCGGTCTGAAGATTGACTCATACCTGACCCGATACTCGCTTAATAGCCTGCTGCAACTCCTCGTCCGACGGGTTGAACTTGGCCGCCATCTGGTATTCCTGTCCGGCTTTGGCCAGGTCTCCTTCCCGCTCCATTATCTGACCGAGCAGGTAGTGGGAGTTCCATGTTACCTCATTATCTGCGATCGACTGCTGGGCATAGTCCTTGGCCAACGCCACGTCTCCCTTATCCCAGTATATCTGGGCGATCAGGAATGAAACTGTGAACTTCTCGCCCCGGGGATAAAGATCATGCGCCTTTATGAACGCGCCAAGGGCGGCGTCCATTTGGCCATCCTCCATGTATGCAAGGCCAAGTTTATTCAGGTAAGTATAACCTTCGGGCGCCAGCTCCACAGCTATTTGAAGCTGTTCGATAGCCGCTTCGGTATCGCCTATATCAAGATAAACAGCGCCCAGGTTTGAACGCGCCAGAGCATCGTCCGGTCGCTGGTCCACCTGTTCCTGCCATTGCTCACGGTCCCATTGCAGTTTGCTGCCCACATCGGAGCCGGAGCGAAAGTACATATAGCCAAGCACACCAGTAATCACTATTATCAACACCACAACAGCCGTCAGGGCGATATTTATCATTCTTGACATTATCTGACTCCGGATTCTCTTTCGCTATTGCAGGAAATTATGAACACAAGGCAGCCTCTCAATATGTTGCAGAATTATGATCCACTCCGTGGCAGGTAAGCGTGCAGCTGCCGCGATGGTCACCCAGGTCGGTATAAATTGGCCCCAAACCCCCGGCGACAGAACTGGAAACGTAGGTTTTGTTGAAACCCACCAGTTCCGTATTGGCAACCCCGTGGGGAGAGGAATGACA
This sequence comes from Thermoleophilia bacterium, assembly GCA_041660545.1. GTDB lineage: Bacteria > Actinomycetota > Thermoleophilia > BMS3ABIN01 > BMS3ABIN01 > JBAZWE01. The sequence continues at coordinate 4,426 of JBAZWE010000034.1, read as the reverse complement.
GGCGCTACACGATGAATTCTGTCCTATTATATGACTGTTATGCCTTGAAAACAGAGTCGTGTCGTTGATTATGCTGGCCGCGCTGTGACAAAACCAGCAGGCTGAATAAGGATCGGGCAGGGTACTGTATATAACGTTTTCGCCATTATCAAATGGGAGCCACAATAATTTCTGGTTTGCCGAATCCCCATGGGGGTCGTGGCACGTGCTGCATTCGTATGGCCCGGGTGGGGCTATTCCGGCGGTCGTATTGGGGACATAACTGTAAGTTCCCATGTTCTGTGACAGATTCACAACTATGGGATGCATGGAATTGGTTGCTGGGTTCATATCAAGCTGTTGGTCTATGATAAACCTGGATCCCGTTCCGTTGTGGCATGTGAAGCAGACCGCCGATTCCGGCATATATCTTTCGAGCCTGGACCCCGGCGCGTCGTGCATGTCGTGGCATAGCTCGCAAAACTGGGTGTAATCCGAAAAGCCGCCATGAGGGCTGGTATAAGTCTGCGCCTGTGCCTGACTCGCAGGCAGAGCCAGTCCAATGGATATTCCAATCAATACAAACAGAAGCAAGGCCAGGCACAATGCGCATGGATGTCGACCATCTTCTATTTTTCGGAGGGTAATATGGATTGCTACCATTTATTGATCCAATAGGAGACCGTTTTGCATCAAACTTTTGCTGTTCTGAAACAGCAACTCCCGATTTCACCTTCCTGATCCATGCGTAATATGCGTACAATAAGATTATCAATGAACTCGCATATATCAATTATGCACAGCTTTCGCGGTAAAACCAATTATTGAAGGTAGCGTCATTCTGAAATGTCGCGTGGCGTTGAGGCATTACTGGAAGCATAGATACCCTCCAGCTTCCAGCGGTCATCCTCCATAATCAGGGCCATGGCGTATGTTCTGTGTTCTCCAGTTGGCTCACTTAACGCCGCACCGGTTTTAGAATCAACATAGTAACTGTAATCATCGAATTCGGCGAAGACTTCCGCAAAAGGCGGATCGTATTGCTCATAACGTGTGTTTAAGTTCCGGTAATCGCGTTTTTTGACCTTGCCCTGCCCCAGGTCCTTTTCCACGCCAGCTTTCATATCACTCAAGGCCTTCCCTGTCATCGCCTGTGAAAGAACGCTGGTATCGGTTTCGACGCCCGCGACTATCTGCAGGTCTTCCTTGGACTGGACATTGATATTATCGATCATTTCCTGGGTTATATCGTGAGCAGATGTGGTTGTTTGAGTTTCAGCATCATTGCCACACGATGAAGCAAACAGGGCTGCCGTTCCCAGCAGGAACAGCGGAAGAAGGTGCACAAAAATTTTTGTTTTGTTAATCATTTTTTTGCCTCTTTTATGGGGAGGCGTCCAGAGACGCCTCCCCATGTTATTTCTACCTTCTACCAACCGGCCCGGTTAGGGCAGCGGATTTACTACTGTACCATCAAGCTCAGTGATGGCGTGACCGTGACAGCCAGTGCAGTTCTTGTCAGAGTCGGTACCCATCAAGTACTGATTACCACTGGTGTGTGGGAAGTCAGCCGCGCCTTTGGCGCCCTTCTTGTGACAGGACACGCAAAGCGGCGGATGGTTCTGATGAGCGGCCGAGTCGACGCGCTGGTCGTGACAGGAGATGCAGAAACCGGCATAGGAGGTTACATTAGTCTCCGTATGGTTCGGCCTGCTCGACAGCAACTTGGCGGGACTTACGTTCTTCGGATGTGAAGAAATCGCAGACTCGTCTACCACCAGCTGGCGGCCGTAGTTACCGTTCGCCAATGTATTCGGCGTGTTCGGGATGCCGTTGCCATCCGTGTCGATACCCGTCAGAGTCGAGTGCGGGGTATGACAGGAAGCGCAATACAGACCCGAGGTGCCCGAGAAGTCCGTGGCATTCTCGTGATTGTAAAGCTCGCCGTCCTCATAATCCGCGGACCTCATCACCCGCAGGCTCAAGGTTCCACCGGGAATAGCGGCATCCGTCCGTGACGGCTCACCGTTAAGTGATACGCCCAGATCGTGACCACTCGCCTTGGCGGCGCCAATATTCTTGTATGCAGAATACTGAGAGGCGGTCGCGTTGGCTCCGTCCACGAGGTCCGGAGGTGTTATGGTCCAGGTCCCGTCAGGGGTCTGACCGAAAAGACCGTGGCAGGTTGCGCAGGTCTGTGTAACGGTCGCCTCGCGGGTCAGGGCATAGTCACCAAGAGCATCGTGAACGTCGTGGCAGCTGAGGCAATAGTCGGTGCCAGTGCCATAGCCGCCGTGAGGGGCGACACCCGCCATCGCTACACCCGTGAACAGCAGGAAGACAACCGGCAATACTACTAATGCCAATATCGTTATTCTTCGCATTAAATACACCTCCTTTCATCATGAATTATGCCAACCGGATTTGTGAATAAATACACAATTCTGGTGGCAATACCACGCTTTAACCTTTTGACAAAATATCCACAGAGGACATTGTCGAGGGTTAGCGTCATGGCCAAATGAAGATTGCAGTAATAAGACCAGCGTACTGCGGATTATTAAATGCTGTTTTGAGAATTATGTAACTTTATCAACAATCCGCTACCGCACGAGTGTCCACAATTGAGTCCGCAGATATACTGCAAGCATCCTTATAAAGCATGAGCCCTGCGGGCAAACAGGACAAGTGATGTATGTCCTTTATTATCAGGGACATTTGTCCCACGAAATAAAAACAGGACGATAAAAATTAAGACGGTAATGTCAATTGATTATTTCATGAGGGAGTTCTTGATACGGAGATTTTTCGCTCTATGAGCGGATCTACCCCAAATTTATGAGTATTTTGACCTTATTTCAGTCTATGTAGTCACTGGAAAAACGCATATACGGCGGGAGGGTATACATTTATTTTCTTTTTTCCAGACGTTTCATCTGCCGGTTCAATACGGAAAACCACGCGGCCTGGAAAGATTACAGTTACATAATCCCATCCGGTAAACCCCCCACGGGTCATCCTTTGACTGGTAAAGAATCATTTTCATTGACCAGCAAAATCCTGATGATGTAATTACCCATAACAGGGACTGGCCAGCATTAGACCTCGTTTACGATGGACCTGTGACGGCCGCGTTTCAGCTGTCGCCCAGGTAGAGCACGTCCGAATACGGTCTGAAGGACTTCATCTCGATTATCCGCGGCCTGAATCCGGCGCCGGACATGGCGGCAAGGGCCTGCTCGCGGCTCATGAAGGTGAGGCTGCCGCGCTTGCCGCGGGTGATTCCCGTCGATGTGGTAATCATCTCCTGAGCGTATGTCCATGCATATTTCCAGCGCGGGCGCCGCTCCTGGGATTTCCAGACCAGCATGCCACCGGGCTTGAGGATTTTCCGACAGGCGCGAAGCATCTTTTCCTGCCCGGAGGCGGACAGCAGATAGAGGACGTCGACGATAGTGACCGCGTCGCATTCCGGCAGGGCCCGGTCGAGCATGTCTCCGCAGCGGAATTCGATGTTGCGCCGGCCTTGAACCGTCGCCTGTGCGTGTTCGATCTTCTCCGGCGACAGATCTATGCCGATGACATTCCTCTCGGGAGCGCTCAACGCCATCAGATTGGCGAATAGCCCGTGACCGCAACCGAGATCGACGATGGTGCCCGTGCGGGGAACGTAGCGCTCCACGAACTCGAGGTCGCTGAGCAGTTCCCGCACACGGAGGAACAGACGCACTGAAGCAGGAGCGTCGCTGTAAAGGGCAAGAACATCATGCATCGGCAAATTCAACAGTCCTTGATGGCCAGTCGACTTTAAGAAACTTGCGGTGTTCGGGAAACATGACTACCAGCTCCTGGTCGTAATCCATGGGCAGGATGTCCTGCTTTTCATTATCTCCCGGTTTCAGGTAATTCTCGAAAACAACAACCTTCCCGACACTCTGCGGGATTTCCGTCGATGGATAGGAATCCTCCAGCGGATCGAATCTCCATACCTGATAGTCCGGAAGATAATATGCCGCTTGCTGATAATCAAAAACCGAGACGATGAATGTGGAGTCAGGGTCGAAGTTCTCCCTTATTGTCTGAACACGTGAACGCAGTATTCCATCTCGTGCGGCGAGCCTGTTGGCGCTCAATGGCGGCGTCAACACCAGGAATAACATGAGATTTACAAAAATAACCGTCGCCGCCGCCAGCGCGAAAACACCCGCGGCTTTATTTCGATCGCCTCTTTTCTCGGCGATAATAACAGCCAGGTTGGCCGTACCCCAGGTAGCAGCCAGTAACGCCGCCGGAAGAAATGAAAAAACATAGCCGAATTCTCCGACATGGATAAAAATATAGAAGAGCAGGCTCGGCGCCGCCCAGATCACCAGAAAGAGCAGGCGGCCATCCCGGCGCACATTTCGCCAACCGGGCAGGAACAGGCCCGTTATGAATACGAGCAAAA